>NZ_JBYRFX010000238.1:0-2583 GCF_057815775.1 Inquilinus sp. | reverse complement strand
GGCGCGACGCGGCGAGGTCGCAGGCGAACCGGGCGATGCGCTCGATGCCCGTCCGGGTGAACACCGAGACATCCATGCCGACCTCGATCGGCAGGCCGCGATGGGCCCGGCCGCCGACGCCGGCATATTCGCCCTCGCTGTTCTCGCGGACGATCACCCAGTCGATCTGCCGGCCGAGATCGGGGCGCAGCGGGCCGGCCAGGCCCGGCAGCAGGCGCGTCGGCCGGACATTGGCGTACTGGTCGAAGCCCTGGCAGATCGCCAGGCGCAGGCCCCACAGCGTGATGTCGTCCGGCAGGTCCGGGTCGCCGACCGCGCCGAAATAGATCGCGTCGAACCCTTCGATCTGCGCCAGCCCGTCCTGCGGCATCATCCGGCCGTTGCTGCGGTAGTAGTCGGAGCCCCAGTCGAACCGGGTGAAGTCGAAGGACAGGCCGGGTTCGATCGCAGCCAGCGCGTCCAGCACGCGCACCCCGGCCTCGACCACCTCCACCCCGATCCCGTCGCCGCCCATGACGGCAATGCTATGCGAAGGCATGGTCCGCTTCCTTCTCGATGACGCTCACGATGGCGTCCGTCATTCCGGCGGTGCCGGTGGTGCCGCGGATATCGCCGGTCCGCGTCTCCGGCCGGGCCAGTGCCGCCACCGTGGCCTTGCCCATCAGGGCGGCTGCGGCCAGGGCCTGGGGGACGCCCCGATTGTGGCCCAGCCACTCCAGCATCATCCGGGTCGATTCGATCATCGCGAACGGGTTGGCGATGCCGCGGCCGGCGATGTCGGGGGCCGATCCGTGCGCCGCCTGCGCCATGGCGCTGGCGCCTTCGCCGATGCACAGGCCCGGCGCCATGCCCAGGCCCCCGACCAGCCCGGCGGCCTCGTCGGGCAGGATGTCCCCGAACATGTTGGTGGTGAACACGACGTCGAAGGTCTGCGGGTCGCGCCGCAGGCGCATGGCGAAGGTGTCGACGATCACCTCGTCCACCGTCACATCCGGGAACTGCTCGGCGGCGCGGTAGCATTCCTCGACGAACATGCCGCAGCCGAGCTTGAACACGGTGTTCTTGTGGACCAGCGTCAGCTTCCGGCGCCGGGTCCGCGCGATCTCCAGGGCCGCCTTCGCCACGCGGTAGCTACCCTGGCGCGTGATCACCCGCACCGAGATGGTGGTGTCCTCGGTCGGCCGGAACTCGCCGGAGCCGGCGACGACGTTGCGGTCGGGCTGGAACCCCTCGTTGTTCTCGCGGACGATGACCAGGTCGACGTCGTCGAACAGCGCGCCGAGGCCGGGGTAGGAGCGTGTCGGCCGGACATTGGCGAACAGGCCGAAATGCTTGCGCAGGATCGGGTGCGGGTTGATGGCGCCCGGCGCCTTCGGATAGGCGCGGTGCCCGATCGGCCCGAGGATGAAGCCATCCATGGCCGACAGCGCCTCCAGCGTGCCGTCCGGCATGGTCGATCCGTGGGTGTCCAGCGCCCGCCGGCCGATCGGCATCGGCCGCCAGTCGATGTCGAGCCCGGCCCGGGCGGCGGCGGCGCGCGCCACCCGGACCGATGCCGGCACGATCTCATGGCCGATATCGTCGCCGTCGAGGATGCCGATGGTGAGATGAGCCATTCCCGCCCCCGTCAGCCGGCCCGTGCGACCAGGCTCATCAGCCGCTCGATCGAGGGCTGCTGCTCCAGGTCGCGCACCAGGGCGACGATCTCGTCCGCCGCGGCGCGTCCCACCCCGGCATGGGCGGCGTTGTCGCGGAACTTGTCGGCGACCTCCGCATAGCTCATCGGGTTGGCCGGGCTGCCCTTGCCGAAATCGGCCTCGCCATGGATCACGCGGCCGTTCTTCAGGGTGATGTCGATGATCGTCGTCATCTTGTGATAGCCGGCCTGCTCGGCCTTCTCGTCGACCACGAAGTCGACCTTTTCGATCATCGCCCGGACGTCGTCGCGCCGGGTGGTCTCGTCGGTGAACTCCGACAGGCCCGCCTTGCCGTCCAGCAGCAGCATCGCCATGCAGAATTCCATCGAGAACTTCGCCTGCAGCTCGTCCTGCGGCCGGTGATGGATCAGGGCGTTCGGCATGTTGGAGTTGGTGCCGACCCGCACCCGCTCGACATCCGCCGCCTTGATGCCGTGCGCGCCGATCAGGCGTGCCATCTCGGTCATGCCAGGGTGGGTCAGCGACCCCGACGGGTGCGGCTTGATCGAGATGCCGGGCTCGGCGAAGGTCCAGGGCGACCCGAGCCGGAGATAGATCGCGTCGGCGTCATAGCCGCCGCCGGCCGCCTGGAAGAAGCCGCGCGGGGCCTCCAGGATCTTGTCGGTCGCGGTCCAGCCGGACGCGGCCAGCTGGGCGGCGACGATGCCGCTTTCCGAGGCACGGCCGGCGTGGAAGGGCTTCGTCATCGTGCCGAAATTCTCGCGCAGCCCGGCCGACTGGCTGCCGGCGATCGACAGCGCGCGCGCCGTCGTCTCCGCATCGAACCCCAGCAGCGAGGCGGCGGCGGCGGCGGCGGCGAAGGTGCCGCAGGTGGCCGTGGCGTGGAAGCCGGTCTGGTAGTGGCGGGGCGCGATCGCCTCGGCGA
>NZ_JBYRFX010000237.1:0-4522 GCF_057815775.1 Inquilinus sp. | reverse complement strand
AGGACCGGACCTGGAAGATCCACATGCCGGCGGCGCTGACCTACAATCTCGGCGACGACAAGTACAACTGGTACTACGAGACCGAGCCGCAGGCGGCGATGGACAACCGCCGCATGTACTGGCCGCGCGGCCGGGTGCTCGGCGGGTCGTCCTCGCTGAACGCCATGGTCTATATCCGCGGCCATGCCTATGACTACGACCGCTGGGCCGAGGAAGGCGCCGCCGGCTGGTCCTATGCCGACGTGCTGCCCTATTTCCGCCGGGCCGAGACCCGGGCCAAGGGCGGCGACGATTATCGCGGCGCCGATGGCCCGCTGAACGTCTCCACCGGCAGCCAGCCGAATCCCCTATTCGATGCCTTCATCCAGTCGGGCCAGCAGGCCGGCTATCCGTTCACCGCCGACATGAACGGGTACCAGCAGGAAGGCTTCGGCAAGATGGACATGACGATCCACAAGGGGGAGCGCTGGTCCGCCGCCAAGGCCTACCTCAAGCCGATCCGGTCGCGGCCGAACCTGACGATCGAGACCGGCGCCCTGAGCACCCGGATCGTATTCGAGGGCACCCGCGCGGTCGGGGTCGAATACGCCCAGGCCGGCCAGATCCGCATCGCCCGCGCCGGGCGCGAGGTGATCCTGTGCGGCGGCGCCATCAACTCGCCGCAGCTGCTGATGCTGTCCGGCGTCGGCCCGGCCGACCAGTTGCGCCGGCACGGTGTTTCGGTGGTGCACGACCTGCCCGGCGTCGGCCGCAACCTGCAGGACCATCTGGAGCTGTACGTCCAGTATGAGTGCACCAAGCCGATCACCCTCTACAGCGTCGAGAACCCGCTGGTGAAGGCGAAGGTCGGGATCGAGTGGTTCATGTTCCGCAGCGGCCTGACCACCTCGGCCCATCTCGAGGCCGGCGGCTTCATCCGCTCGCGCCCCGGCATTCCCCACCCGGACATCCAGTATCATTTCCTGCCGTCGGTGGTGAACGACCACGGCCGCAAGCCGGGCGACCGCCATGCCTTCCAGGCCCATGCCGGCACCATGCGCGCCACCTCGCGCGGCTGGGTCGAGCTGCGGTCGTCCGATCCGCGGGCCAAGCCGATCCTGCAGCCGAACTACCTGAGCACCGAGGAGGATCGCATTGATATGCGCGCCTGCGTCCGGCTGACCCGGGAGATCTTCGCCCAGGCCGGCTTCGACCCCTATCGCGGGTCCGAAATCCAGCCCGGCGCGGGGGTGCGCACCCACGACGAGATCGACGCCTTCATCCGGGCCAAGGCCGACAGCGCCTACCACCCCTCCTGCACCTGCAAGATGGGCGTGGACGAGATGGCTGTGGTCGACCCCGAGACCCGGGTGCACGGGCTGCAGGGCCTGCGCGTGGTCGATGCCTCGATCATGCCGTCGGTCGTCAGCGGCAACCTCAACGCCCCCACCATCATGATCGGTGAGAAGGCGTCCGACATCATCCTCGGCCGCCAGCCCTTGCCGCCCTCGAATGCCCCGGTCTACCAGGCGCCGGACTGGCAGACGGCCCAGCGCTGATTCAGGAGAACCCCATGGTCGAAACCATCCGGCTGCACATCGGCGGCAAGGCGGTCGACGGCAGCGGCACGCCGTTCGATACCATCAACCCCGCCACCGGCAAGGCGGTCGGCCGGGTGCTGGCCGCCTCCCCGGCCGATGTCGGCCGCGCCGTCGACGCCGCCAAGGCCGCCTTCGACGGCTGGGCCGGCATGACCGGCACCCAGCGCGGCCGGATCCTGCGCGAGGCGGTGCGCCTGCTGCGCGCCAACCGCGACCGGCTGGCGCGGATGGAGGTGCTGGACACCGGCAAGCCGATCGCCGAGGCGATGGCGGTCGACATCGATTCCGGGGCCGACGCGATCGAGTATTTCGCCGGCTTGGCCCCGTCGCTGCATGGTACTCACCATGATTTCGGTGGGCCCTTCGCCTACACGCGGCGCGAGCCGCTGGGTGTGGTCGGCGCCATCGGCGCCTGGAACTATCCGCTGCAGATCGCCTGCTGGAAGTCCGGCCCGGCGCTGGCCTGCGGCAACACCATGGTGTTCAAGCCGTCCGAGCTGACGCCGATGACCGCCGAGGCGCTGGCCGGCATCTTTCTCGAGGCCGGCCTGCCGCCGGGCGTGTTCAACGTGGTCCAGGGCAAGGGCGAGGTCGGCCACGCCCTGGTCACCCACCCCGATGTCGCCAAGGTGTCGCTGACCGGGTCGGTGCCGACCGGCCGCAAGGTCGCCGCCGCCGCCGCCGGGGCGATGAAGCACGTCACCATGGAGTTGGGCGGCAAGTCGCCGCTGATCGTCTTCGCCGACGCCGATGTCGAGAACGCGGTGAAGGCGGCGATGATGGCCAATTTCTACACCCAGGGCGAAATCTGCTCGAACGGCACCCGGGTGTTCATCGAGGCGCCGCTGCACAACCGCTTCATGGACCTGCTGCTGGCCCGCACTGAGCGGATGCGGATCGGCGACCCGATGGACCCGGAAACCCAGGTCGGCGCCCTGATCTCGGCCGATCACCGCGCCAAGGTGCTGGGCTATGTCGAGGCCGGGCTGCAGGCCGGCGCCCGCCTAGTCAGCGGTGGCCGCGTCCCGGCCGACCCGGCCCTGGCCGACGGCTATTTCGTCGAGCCGGCGATCTTCGACGCCTGTCACGACGAGATGTCGATCGTGCGTGAGGAAATCTTCGGCCCGGTGATGACCGTGCTGACCTTCACCGATGAGGCCGAGGTCATCCGCCGCGCCAACGCGACCGAGTTCGGCCTTGCCGCCGGGGTGTTCACCCGCGACCTCGCCCGCGGCCACCGCGTCGTGGCGAAGCTGCAGGCCGGCACCTGCTGGATCAACAACTACAACATCACCCCGGTCGAGATCCCGTTCGGCGGCTACAAGCAGTCCGGTCTCGGCCGCGAGAACGGCCTGGCCGCGCTGGAGCACTACACCCAGCTGAAGAGCGTCTACGTCGAGACCGGGGACGTCGACAGCCCTTACTAACGCGTCTCGATCCCCGGAATGCCGCCGATCTGGTCAATGAGGAAGTCGACCAGCAGGCGGACCCGGGCAATGCCCGCGCGCTCGGGGACGATCAGCATGCTCAAGGGGACGGGCGGCGGCTCATAGCCCGGCAGGATCGCCTGCAGCCGCCCGTCCGCCAGCAAATCGTCGACCAGCCAGCGATGGGCCGGCCCGATGCCGCGGCCGGCGACAAAGGCCTCGCGCGCGGCGAGGCCATGGTCGACCCGGAACCGCCCGCCGAAGGGCACCGCGTCGCGCTCGCCGTCAGGCCCCTCCAGGACCAGCGTGTCGCTGCCGGCGATGTTCGTCATCCGGATGCCCTCATGGCCGGCCAGGTCCTGCGGCATGACCGGGCGGCCGCGCGCCGCCAGATAGGCCGGCGCCGCCACCATGAGCCGCCGGGACCGGCCGAGCGCCCGCAGCTTCATCGAACTGTCGGTGAGCGGCCCCAGGCGCAGCGCGATGTCGACGCCCTCCCGCACCAGGTCGATACGCTCGTCGGTCAGGCTGAGATCGACTCCGATGTCGGGATGGCGATCCTGGAAGGCGAAGATCAGCCGGCCGATGTGCAGGACCCCGATCGCCGCGGCGCAGGAGATCCGGATCGTGCCGGCCGCAGCACCACGCGTCGCCCGCGCCTCGTCGCCGGCCTGATCGACCAGCCGCAGGATCTGGACGCAATCGGCATAGTAGCGCCCGCCCTCATCGGTCAGCGTGACCCGCCGGGTGGTCCGACTGAGCAGCGGCACGCCGACGGCCTCCTCCAGCTCGCGCAGATGCCGCGTGACCGTCGACTGGCCGACGCCGAATTCACGGGCGACAGCCGACAGGCTGCCGCGCTCGGCGATGCGGACGAAGCTGCGCATGCGCTCCAGCGTGACGTCGGATCTATCCATGAACCGGCACAATCTTATGCATTGCCTACATATACCGGATTGCTCAGGCGTCGCCCACCTGATGGGTCGGTTACCATCGGAGTGCTGATGCCATGAACATCCTGCTTGTCTTCGCCCATCCCGAACCGCGCTCGCTGAACGGCGCGTTGCGCGACGTCGCCGTGCGGGAGCTGGAAGCCCAAGGCCACACGGTGCGGGTCTCGGACCTCTACGCCGACCGCTGGAAATCCGAGGTCGACCGTGCCGACTTCCCCGTTCTGGCGCCGGATGTGCGGTTGCTGCCGGTCGCCGCCTCCAAGAATGCCTTCGACACCGGCACGCTGACCGACGATGTCAAAGCCGAGATCGAGAAGCTGCTTTGGGCCGATGCCCTGATTCTCCAGTTCCCGCTCTGGTGGTTCGCCATGCCGGCGATCCTCAAGGGCTGGGTCGACCGGGTGTTCGCCTACGGCTTCGCCTATGGCGTCGGCGAACACAGCGATCGGCGCTGGGGCGACCGCTACGGCGAGGGCAGCCTTGCGGGCAAGCGCGCCATGCTGATCGTGACCGCCGGCGGCTGGGAGGAGCATTACAGCCCCCGCGGGGTCAACGGGCCGAT
>NZ_JBYRFX010000236.1:0-2821 GCF_057815775.1 Inquilinus sp. | reverse complement strand
CGGCCCTTCCGGCGGCAGGAATTTCATTGCTGGAACGCCGCGGATGAAAATCCATGGCCGGCCGAAGAGTGGCTTTTCGTTATTTTCTGTCATTCCACCTTTTCCAGCACCTGCAGTCGGTTGCGTAGGGCATTCGTTTGGCTGCCTTATAGTGCATTTCAGCCAGCAAGAAAAAGCCCCGCCGAAGCGGGGCTTTGCCGAGGCTGACCTGGTAGGCCGGCCTCAGCTCTCTTCGCTGGACACCAGCTGGATGTAGTTCTGCAGGCCCATCTGGTCGATCAGATAATGCTGCGATTCCAGCCAGTCGATGTGCTCCTCGGTGTCGTCGAGGATCTTCAGCAGGATGTCGCGGGAGACGAAGTCGCGCACGGATTCGCAGTGCACCATCGCCTCCTTCACCGTCTTCTGGTTGAAGGTCTCGAGGCCGAGATCGGATTTCAGCATCTCCGGCACCGATTCGCCGATGCCCAGCTTGCCGAGATCCTGCAGGTTCGGCAGGCCTTCCAGCATCAGGATGCGTTCGATCAGCAGATCGGCGTGCTTCATCTCGCCGATCGACTCCTCATACACCTTCTTCGCCAGGCGCTTGACGTCCCAGTTCTTCAGCATGCGGGCATGCAGGAAATACTGGTTGATCGCGGTCAGCTCGTTCTTCAGCACCAGATTCAGATGGGTGAGAACTTTCTTGTCGCCCTGCATGGTCGCCTCGGCCTGTGTCTGTCAGTATCGCGGGCCGCACATTAGAACGATACCAGGAATCCGTAAAGTATTACTTGTGTGATTGAGATACAGTCGCAACATTACTGCAAGTCATTCCCAATATCCGCTGGTGAGGCCATGCCGAGGGCAAGCAAAACCAGGCTTTCGGTGGCGAGCGGATAGGCGGTTGCCGCCGGATCCAGCTGCGGCACGCTGGGCGTCCGCGCCGTGTCCAGCCAGGGATGCCAGGCGCCGGCGGCCGGCAAAGTGAAGGCGATGTCCTGGGCGCCGGCGTTGAACAGCAGCAGCAGCGGCGGTGCGGTCGGCGCGCTCAACAGCATGCCGAGCACGGCGTCCGCGACGTTCCAGTCATCGCCGGCCATGGCCTGGCCGTCCGGCCGCAGCCAGGCGATGTCGGGCAGATCGGTCCCGTCGGCGGATTGGACGCCGCTCGGGCCGCCATGCAGGAAATCGGCCCGGCGCAACGCGGGATGGGCCCGGCGCAGCGCCACCACCCGCGCGGCGAAGTCGAGAAAGCCGGGGTCGGCGCCGGCCCAGTCCAGCCAGGTGACCGGGTTGTCCTGGCAATAGGCGTTGTTGTTGCCCTGCTGGCTGTGGCCCAGCTCGTCGCCGCCCAGCAGCATCGGCGTGCCCTGGCTGAACAGCAGCGTCGCGAACAGGTTGCGCCGGCGCCGCAGCCGGCGGGCCACGATCGCCGGGTCGTCGGTCGGCCCCTCGGTGCCGAGATTGTCGGAATGGTTGTCGCCGGTGCCGTCGCGGTTGCGCTCGCCATTGGCCTCATTGTGCTTCTGCGCATAGCCGACGACGTCGGCCAGCGTGAAGCCGTCATGGGCGGTGACGAAGTTGACGCCGGCGCGGGCGGCGCGCCCTCCATGGTCGAACAGGTCGGCCGAGGCGGACAGGCGGCCCGCCAGCTCCGGCCGCAGCCCGGCATCGCCGCGCCAGTAGCGGCGGATGCCGTCACGATAGCGGTCGTTCCACTCCGACCAGCCGGTGGGGAAGCCGCCGACGCGATAGCCGCCGGGCCCGATGTCCCAGGGCTCGGCGATCAGTTTGACCTGGGCCAGCACCGGGTCCTGCGCCACCGCCTGCAGGAATGGGGCGGTGGAAGTGAATTCGCCGTCGACCCGGGCCAGGGTGGTGCCCAGGTCGAAGCGGAAGCCGTCGACATGTGCCGCCTCGACCCACCAGCGCAGACTGTCCATCGCCAGCTGCAGCATGCGGGGATGGCCGAGGTCGAGCGCGTTGCCGGTGCCGGTCGGGTTGGATGGCTCCCGCCGGTCGTGCGGCGCATGCTGGTAGTAGGACAGGTTGTCGATGCCGCGGAAGTTCAGGGTCGGGCCGAAGACGTCGCTTTCCGCCGTGTGGTTGTAGACGACGTCGAGGATCACCTCGATGCCCGCCCGGTGCAGCGCCTTGACCGCATTGCGCAGCGCCTCCAGCGGTGCCCGGTAAGAGAGTGAAGAGGGAGCGCCGGCGTAGGCGGGGTGGACTGCGAAGAAGGCGGTGGTGTTGTAGCCCCAGTAATTGCGCAAGCCCCGGTCGAACAGCGCCCGTTCGTCCAGGAAGGCGTGCACCGGCATCAGTTCGACCGCCGTGACACCCAGCCGTCGCAGATGGTCGATCATCACGGGGTGAGCCAAGCCGCCCAGGGTGCCGCGCAGGGGCTCGGGGATGCCCGGATGGAGCATGGTCAGGCCGCGGACATGCGCCTCGTAGATCACCGTGTCCCGCCAGGGCGTCGCAGGCGCGCGGTCATCGCCCCAGTCAAAGGCGTCGCCGCCATCCACCTCTGCGAGCCCGCCACTCAGCTTGCGGGCATAGGGATCGAGCAGCGTCGCCTGGGGGTCGAACCTGCCGCCGGCCTCAGGCGTGGATGGGCCGTGCGCCCGATAGGCGTAGACGAGGCCGGGCGCAGCGCCTGGCAGGTAGCCGTGCCAGACCTCGTCCGTCCATTGCGGCAGCGCGATGCGGGCGCTCTCGCGTGCGCCCTCTGTATCGAACAGGCAGAGCTCCATCCTCTCGGCATGCGCCGAGAAGACCGCGAAGTTGACGCCCGCGCCGTCCCAGGTCGCGCCGAGAGGGTAGGGACGGCCCGCTT
>NZ_JBYRFX010000235.1:0-6576 GCF_057815775.1 Inquilinus sp. | reverse complement strand
CTCCCGCTCCGCCAGCCGCTCGCGCAGAGCCTCCGTCCTGAATTCGGCGCTCTCGGCATCGGCGGCGGCGATCGCCGCGGTGGCGATGCGGGTGACCGCCTCCCAGCGCCGCTGTCGCGCGGCGGCGATCGTGTCCGCATCCCGCGTCGTCGCCCCGACCTTGCGGGTGATATGGGCGTCGCGCAGGCGGGCGGCCAGGGCGATCGACAGTCGCACGCCGCGGGCAAGCCGCTCCTGCATCAGCGCGAAATCGGCCTTCGGCGGCCCGGGCTGGAGCGCGGCCACGATCTGCTGCTGCTCGATCCGATGGGCGGTGCGGATGCCGATCTCGACCATTTCGGCCAACCGTCCCAGCACCCACACCGTGAACGCCCGGTCGGGATCGAGCGGGGCGTCGGGAGAGTCGTCGGGGAGGGTGCTGGCGGGTGAAATGCTCATGAACAAAAGAAGAACACGAGTCGGCCGCGCCGTCCAGTGTCCGGCGAGTATTATCCGCCGGTCAGCGCATGGTGCGGCCTTCGGCGTTGCCGGCCTTGGCGGCGTCCAGCACCTCGGGATAGGGGTAGTTCAGGCCCAGCAGCTGGCGCAGATCCGGGCTGGCCTGGTCGACGAAGGCCCGGGGCAGGGCGGCCGGCATATCCTCCATCGGCTTCACGAATTTCGGCAGATACTGGATCAGGATCGCCGAACGGTCCTGCCGCGACCGGTTCGGCATGGCGCAGTGCCAGACCGCGCCGAAGAACACTACCGTGTCGCCCGGCTCGCCCAGCATGCGGGCGCAGCGGTCGTAGAACCGGTCGGCCTCCGCGGGATAGCGCAGCTCTGCCTGCGTGCCCGGCACATAGGCGGTGGCGCCGGTCTCCTCGGTGAACGGGTCCAGCATGATCGTCGCCTGGGCGTTCAGCGGGAAGGTGGCGTTGATCCGCACCGGATGCGACTCCGGCTTGTGCAGATCCCAATAGGGATAGTCGATATGCGGCTCCTGGCCCGGCCCGCCGGGCAGGATGCGGTTGGCGGCGATCGAGCCCATGATGAACTCGCTGCCCAGGAAGGCGCGCATCACCGTCATCAGCGCCGGATGCGCCGCCATGCGCGAGAATACCTCGCCCTTGGCCAGCAGGTTCCACACCCGGCGCTGCAGGGCGATCTTGCCCTCCTGCTCCGCGGCGCCCTGGAAATGGGTGACCTTGGCGGCCGCCATCCCCTCGGATTCGCGCATCACCACCGCCCGGGCGGCCGCGATCTCCTCCGCCGTGAACAGCCCGCGCAGCACCACGGCGCCGGGGCCGGTCATCAGCTCGGCCACGATCGCCGCCGTATCCAGCGTGTCCGGGGTGTAGATCTTCATGCCATCCTCCCTGTCGGTGCCGCCACGGTACGCAAATTTGCAAGCGCTTGCAAATCGAGTCGGCAAGGGTAGGATCCGGCAGGGGCGGCGGCGATCCGCCCCACATGGGGAGGCCCGCATGGGGAGGATGGAATGACCGGGACTTTGCGCATCGGCCTGATCGGCGCCGGCTATATGGGCAAGGCGCACACCATCGGCTTCCAGATGGTCCGCACCGCCTTCGCCCCGGCGCTGACGCCGGTGCTGGAGATGATCTGCACCTCCACCGCCGCAGGCGCGGCCGAGCATGCCGCGGCCTGGGGCTGGAACCGGTCGACCGGGGATTGGCGGGCGCTGGTGGCCGACCCCGCGGTCGATGCCGTGGTGATCGCCACGCCGCCGCGCACCCATCTGGCGATGGCGACCGCGGCACTGGCGCTGGGCAAGCCGGTGTTCTGCGAGAAGCCGCTGGGCTGCGACCCCATCGAATCCAAGGCGATGGTCGACGCGGCGGCGGCGGCCGGCGTCGCCACCATGGTCGGCTTCAACTACATCCGCACCCCGGCCAGCCAGCTGGCCAAGCAGATCATCGATGCCGGCGAGATCGGCGACGTGATCCAGGTCACCGCCGAGCATGTCGAGGATTACCTGCACGACCCGCAGGCCCCGGCCTCCTGGCGCACCCGGATCGCAACGGGGACCGAGGCCGGCGCGCTGGGCGATGTGGCGCCGCACATCGTCAACGCCTGCCTGCGGCTGGTCGGGCCGATCGAATCGCTGGTGGCCGATCTCAACACCGTCCGGCCGATGCGGCCCGGCCCGCGGGGCGAGGAGCGGGTGGAGAATGACGACCAGGGCCAGATGCTGCTGCGCTTCGCCAATGGCGCGACGGGATCGCTGAGCTTCAGCCGCGTCGCCGCCGGCCGGAAGATGGGCTACACCTACCGCATCACCGGCACCCGCGGCGCCCTGGCCTTCGACCAGGAGAACCAGAACGAGCTGTGGCTGTATGATTCGGCCCGGCCGGCGGCGCGCCAGGGCTTCCAGCGGCTGCTGACCGGGCCGGCGCACCCCGACTATCTCGCCTTCAACCAGGGCGTCGGCCATGGCACCGGCTACAACGAGCAGATCGTGATCGAGGCGCGCGACTTCCTGCAGGCGGTGGCGACCGGCCAGCCGGTGTGGCCGACCTTCCGCGACGGCTGGGAGGTCGATCGCATCACCGCCGCCGCCCTGCGCTCGGCGCGGGAACGGGCCTGGGTGCGGATCGAGGAGGTCTGAGACCGTTAGCGTTGCCTCTCCCGTTTACGGGGGAGGCAACGCAATGTAGCCGTGATCTTTGTCGGGTCGCCGTATCCTGCCGACCTGACGACGCCCGCACCAGCCCGCTTAGTAGGAGATCGTCAGGTTCAGCCGCTTGATCAGCGTCGCCAGCTTGGCCGGGTCGTCGGGCTCGAACCTGTCCAGCTCGGCCGCCGTCAGCGGCGGCTTCGGCGCCACGGTCAGCCGGAACGGCCCGCGCGGCTGCGGCATCGCCTGGATGAAGCGTCCGAGCGCGGTGATGGAGTCCTTCGGCACGCCCGCGCCGGCCAGGAAGACCAACCCGGCCATGGCCTGGGTCTTGGCGGCGGCGATCGCACCCTCCGGATCGTCCTCGCTGTTCGGCAGGGCCGACAGCGCCGGCAGCAGGGCATAGAGCTCGATCATGCCCTGGTTGTCGAAGTCGACGGCCAGCGTGTTCAGCGACAGGCTGGCCGCGAGATCTTCGGAGGGCGGGGTGTGCGGATCGATCTTGTCCGGGTCGAGGCCGCCCAGGCTGGCGGTGACGGTCAGATGGCCGATCCGCTCGCCGCGGAAGGTGAAATCCTTGACGGTCAGGACATGGGTCTTGGCATCGAAGGCATAGTCCAGCGTGACCTCGACCGGCTTCTGCGTCAGCTTCATTTGATAGGCAGTGGCGGGCGGGAGCGCCGAGGGGGAGAAGTAGATCTCCTCCGCCCGGACAGCCAGGGTCAGCGGCAACTGTTCGGCGTCGAGCCGCTTGAAGTCGAGCCGGTCGATCGACAGCGATCCGACCGTCCAGCCCTGGAACTTGCTGACCCCGACCCGCAGGTTGGTGTAGCGGCAGCCGGTGTCGCCGACCGGCGTGACCGTGTCGACCACGGGGGCCTCGGGCGGGGCTTCCGCGATCATCGGGATCAGGTTCCGGCAGCGTTGTACCGGGTCGGTGGCCGCCGGGGCGGCCCAGGCCGCAGGGGCGAGGCTAGCGAGCGCTGCGGCGATCACGAGAGAGGGCAGGTGCTTCACGATCGCTCCTGTGCGTGCTGCGGAGGCCGAGGCGCCCGGGCTTGCGTTCAATAGGTGACGGTCAGGCCGAGATCCCGGATCAGCTCGGCCTCGGACTGGCCCGGCCGGCGTTCGTCGAGCAGCAGCGCGGGCACCGGGACGGGTGCTGCCGGATGGGCGCCCATGGTCAGCGGCCGCTTCGGCTGCGGCAGGTCCTGGATGAAGGCCGTCAGGGCTGCAGCCGAGGCGGCCGGCAGACCGTCGGTCGGTATGGCCTGGATCCAGGCCACGGCCATGGTCCTGGCCTGGGCGACCGCCTGCTCCGGATGGTCCATGCCGTCCGGCAGCGCGCCCAGGATCGGCAGCAGGGCGAAGCGTTCGATCAGGCCCTGGTTGTCCAGATACAGCGTGGCATCGCGCAGGCTCACGGCCGGCACGGTGGTCGGCCAGGGCGTGTGCAGCGGGTCGAGTAGCGTGGGGTCGACGTCGCCGATCTCGGCGGTCAGCGACAGGCGGCCGACCCGCTCGCCCGTCATGGTGAAATCCTTGAGCGTCAGCACCTGGCTGGCGCTGTCGAAGGCGTAGTCCAGGGCAATCGCGAAGGGCTTCTGGTTGACCTTGTTGTAGTAGCGGATCGGCCCGTTGCCGGGCTGCGGCGGCTGGGTGTAGGCGATGCCGTCCAGCCGGGCGGACAGGGTCAGCGGCGGCAGGCCGGCATAGGCCCTGTCGAAGTCGACCCGGTCGATCGTCAGGGTGCTGGCGGCCCAGGCCTTATACTTGTTCACCGTGATCAGCACGCCGGAATAGCGGCATCCGGTGTCGCCGATCGCGACCACCTTCTCGAAGGTCACGGCGTCGGCGGGCAGCTCCGGAAAGGCGTGGAACAACCCCTTGCAGCGGGCGGCCGGTTCGGCCGGCACGGTCGCGGCCTGGGCCGGGCCGGCCATCGCGGCCATCGCCAGCAGGACACCGGACAGGAGCTTCATCGGCCTCTCCCTCAAACGACGAAGGCCGGGACAGGGTCCCGGCCTTGGCCGCAAGATTGCAGAAGGATCAGTAGCTGACGGCGACGTTCAGGCTCTTCACCAGTTCGGTGAACTGCGGCTCGCCCGGCTTGGCCATCGCGAACTGCGCCAGCGCCACCGGCGCGGCCGGCTCGGCCGAGATCGTGATCGGGCCCTTCGGCGCCGGGAAATCCTGGGCGAAGGCCATCAGGCTCTTCACCGCCGCCTCAGGCACGCCGAAGGCGGAGAGCATCGCCATGCCCATGGTCGCCTGGCTCTTGCCCTGCTCGATCGCCGTCTTCGGGTCTTCGCCCTGGGCGGTTGCGAAGGCGATGACCTTGTCGATGATGCCCTTGTTCTCGAAATGCAGCTTGATGCTGCGCAGCTGCGCGGTGGCCAGCATCGCGCTCGGGTCGGCCGTCGTGGTGCTGTCGGTGGTGATGCCGTCGAAGGCGCCGGTCAGCGCGATCTCGCCCAGCGCGTCGCCGCTGACGGTGAAGTCGCTCAGGGTGAACATCTTGGTGGCGGGGTCGAGCGCGTAGTCGATCGAGACGTCGAAAGACTTGGCATCCGGGCCGAGGAAGGCCTGGGCCTCCGGGCTGTTGATCGCGACGCCCTTGAGTTCGGCCACCATCGTGTTCGACGGCTTGTTGTCATAGATGCTGGCGAAGTCGACCTTGTCGATCGTGACCTCGTCGATCGAGACGGTGTCGGTCTTGCCGGGCTCGGTCACCTTGACGTCAGTGAACTTGCAGCCGGTGTCGCCGATCGCGTCGATGCTGCCGATCTGCGCATCCTTCAGCGGCGAATCCGCTGAAATGGTGGTCAGGCCCTTGCAGCGCGCGACCGGGTCGGACGGGACCTCGGCGGCCAGGGCAGGGGCCGCGATCAGCGCCAGCAGCGCCACCGCCGTCGAAGTACGAAGCATGCTCATCTGTCTCTCCTCGCAAATTCGGGGCGGCAGCGGACCCCAAGGCCGAAATAGACCCGGGAAGGCGATCGCATATCCCCTTTCGACCGCCGCCCCCGGGGGTTATGTCCCCCAGGGCACCCAGCCATCGTCATATCGGTAAAATTAGGCTGAATTCGGGCCGGACGCCCGCTATTTCGCCATCAGTTTCTCAAGCCAGCGGATGTCGTAATCGCCGTTGATGAAGTCCGGCTCGGCGATCAGCTTGGCGTGCAGCGGCAGGGTCGTCTTCACCCCGTCGATGACATATTCCTCCAGTGCCCGGCGCAACCGCATCAGGCATTCGTTGCGGGTGCTGCCGCGCACGATCAGCTTGGCGATCAGGCTGTCGTAATGCGGCGGGATGCGATAGCCGTCATAGATTGCGCTGTCGACCCGCACGCCAAGCCCGCCCGGCGCATGGTAGCCGTCGATCCGGCCGGGGGAGGGGATGAAGGTCTCCGGGTCCTCGGCGTTGATCCGGCACTCGATGGCGTGGCCCTGGAACACGATGTCGTCCTGGGTGTAGCCGAGCGGGGCACCGGTGGCGACGCGGATCTGCTCGCGCACCAGATCGATGCCGGAGATCTCCTCGGTGATCGGGTGCTCGACCTGCAGCCGGGTGTTCATCTCGATGAAATAGAACTTCCCGTCCTGGTACAGGAATTCCATCGTGCCGACGCCGCGATAGCCGAGCTTGCGCGCGGTGTCCGCCGCCAGACCGCCGATGAAGGCACGCTCCTCGGCATTCAGGGCCGGGGACGGGGCCTCCTCGATCACCTTCTGGTGCCGGCGCTGGATCGAACAGTCGCGCTCGCCGAAATGCACGACATTGCCGTGACTGTCGGCCAGCAGCTGGATCTCGATGTGGCGCGGATGGTCGAGGTACTTCTCGACATAGACGCTGTCGTTGCCGAAGGCGGCACGGGCCTCGTTGCGGGCCATGCTGTAGGCCTCGGGCAGCTCGGCATCGGTCATCGCGACCTTCATGCCCTTGCCGCCGCCGCCCG
>NZ_JBYRFX010000234.1:0-10339 GCF_057815775.1 Inquilinus sp. | reverse complement strand
CTCGGGCGGCGTGCTGGCGCCGCTCTTGATCCTGGGCGGGGCGCTGGGCGCGATCGAGGGCATGGTGCTGCCCGGCGGCGGCACCGGCATCTGGGCCCTGCTGGGCATGGCGGCGATGATGGGCGGCACCATGCGGTCGCCCCTGACCGCCGCGGTGTTCGCGGTCGAGCTCACCGGCGACCTGGCGATGCTGCCGGCCCTGCTGGCCGCCTGCATCGCGGCCTACGCCGTGACCGTGCTGCTGCTGAAGCGGTCGATCCTGACCGAGAAGATCGCCCGGCGCGGCCACCACATCCTGCGCGAATACATCGTCGACCCGTTCGAGCTGACCCGGGTCGGCGACATGATGGTGGCGCAGGTCGACACGCTGCCGGCGGCGATGCCCGTCGACGATGCCGTCGCCTTCTTCACCGAGGATGCGGCCATGCCGCGGCACAAGAGCTATCCGGTGGTCGACGCCGCCGGGCGGGTGTCGGGCATGGTGTCCCGCGCCGACGTGCTGCGCTGGATGGTGGCGGGATGGCCGCGCGGCACCACCCTGGCCGACACCGTGGCGCCGGGGCCGCTGGTCGTCGGCCATCCCGACGAGATGGTGGGCCGCCTGGCCGACCGGATGGCGGAGGCCGATATCGGCCGCGTGCCGGTCACCCGGCGCGAGGACGGCGCGCTGGTCGGCATCATCGCCCGCAAGGACCTGCTGCGGGTGCGCGCCAAGCTGCGGACGGAAGAGGTCGACCGGGCCCGGCTGCTGCGCCGGACCAAGCCCGCGGGCTGAGCCCTATTCCGCCGCGGCGCGGCGGCCGTCGCGGTCGGCGACGTAGCGGCGGACGGCCGTGCCGAAGGCGGTGAACAGCGCCGTCGAATCCGGGTTGTCGTGGAAGCGCCATTCCGGGTGCCACTGGGTGGCCAGGCCGAAATAGGGCGCGGCTTCGATCCGCACCGCCTCGACCTGGCCGTCCGGCGCCGTCGCCTCGACCGCCAGGCCGGCACCGAGCCGGTCGATGCCCTGGGAATGGATGGTGTTGACCGTGGTTTCGGCCTTGCCGAACAGCGCGGCCAGCGTACCGCCTTCGGCCAGCGCCACCGGGTGGGCCGGGCCGTACTGCACCTCGACCGGCTTGCTTTCGTCGGCACGGTGGTCGACCCGGCCGGGGACGCGTTCGACATGCTGGTGCAGCGTGCCGCCGCAGACCACGTTCAGCTCCTGCAGCCCGCGGCAGATCGCCAGCACCGGGATGCCGCGTTCGATGGCGCGGCGGATCAGCGGCAGTGTGGTGGCGTCGCGGTCGGGGTCGTGCAGCGTGCCGGGGTCGCTGGCCACGCCGTCATAGTGCCGGGGTTCGACATTGGAGGCGCTGCCGGTGATCAGCAGCCCATCCAGCCGGTCCAGCACCGCGTCGATGTCATGCCATCCGCCCAGCGCCGGGATCAGGAAGGGCAGGCAATCCGCGCCTTCGGACACCGCCCGGATGTACTTGTCACCGACCACGTGGAAGGGGTGGATCCCGACCGGCTTGACGCAGGTGGGGATACCGACGACGGGGCGAGAGGCAGGACGGGACGGGGCGGACATCTGGAACTCCGGGCCGGCGTCGCGCTGGGCTGCGACGGGTCTGTTCATATTTCGTCCCCGGGGCCGGTTTCGACCAGCCCCGCGCGGGAGGGAATGGCCCCGCGGCGGGCGCATGGCTCGCCGCCCCGACAATTCCTTGTTCTGCCCCCTTCCAGCCCGCCCGCCGACCCCGGTATAACCGAGGGGACAAGCGAATTTGGCGACGCAAGCGGGGGCCCCATGTTCCTGGTTCCGACCTATGTGGCGCAGAGCGCGATCCATGGCCTGGGCGTGTTCGCCGCGGCACCGATCGCCCAGGGCACGCCGATGTGGCGCTTCGAGCCTGCCATCGACAAGGTGGTGCCGGAGGCGGTGGTGGCAGCGCTGCCGGAGGTGCCGCGCCGCTTCTTCGAGATCTACGCCTATCTGTCGCCGGATATTCCGGGCGGCTATGTCCTGAACGGCGACGACGCCCGGTTCCTGAACCATGACGACGCCCCGAACACCGACAATTCCGGCCCGGTGACCCTGGCCGCCCGTGACATCGCGGCGGGCGAGGAGATCACCTGCGACTACATGGTGTGCTGCCTGGAAGAGCGCGACGGACCGCTGTCGCGCCGGCTGGAAACCACGGAGTGACGACAGCGTGAGCAATGACACCCTGACCCTGCGCCCGATCCGCGCGGCCGATGTCGACGCGGTACGACAGCTGCAGGCCGACTCCTTCGCCGCCCTGGCCACCACGCTGCACAGCCCGGCCCAGATCGCGGCCCATGTCGCCCTGATCATGGCCCCGGCCTACGCCGATGACCTGCTGTCCAACAATCTGCTGGTGGCCGAGGCGCCGGACGGAAGGCTGGTGGCCAGCGCCGGCTGGTGCAGGGTGCCCGACCACCCCGACGCCGCCCGGCTGCGCAAGGTGTTCGTCGACCCCGGCATGGCTGGCCGGGGCCTGGGCCGCCGCATGGTCGAGGCGGCGGAGGCCGCCGCCCGCGCCGCCGGCTTCCGGCGCTTCCGCGTGCGGGCCAACGCCAATGCCGAGGTGTTCTATGCGCGGCTGGGCTACCAGGCGGTCGAGCGCGGCGAGATGCCGGCGGAAGACGGCGTCGCCCTGCCGGTGGTGTTCATGGTGAAGGATTAGGGTTTCCCGGGCGCGGGGGTCGCCGCGCCCGGGTCCTGCCGCTCAGTAGCGGTGCGGCACGTAGAGTTCTTCCGGCATCGTGCGGCGCTCGTAATTCGGGTCGAACACCCGCTCCGGCAGGGTGATCTCCTGGTGCGGCACCTCCTCGTAAGGCACCACCGAGAGCAGGTGCGAGATGCAGTTCAGGCGCGCCCGTTTCTTGTCGTTGCCTTCCACGATGTGCCAGGGCGCTTCGGCGATGCTGGTGCGCTCGAACATCGCCTCCTTGGCCTTGGTGTACTGCTCCCAGCGCACGCGGGACTGCAGGTCCATCGGCGACAGCTTCCACTGCTTGATCGGGTCGTGGATGCGCATGAGGAAGCGCAGCTGCTGTTCCTCATCGGTGATGGAGAACCAGTACTTCACCAGGATGATGCCGGAGCGCACCAGCATGCGCTCGAATTCCGGCACGTCGCGGAAGAAGTCTTCCACCTGGTTTTCGCCGGCGAAGCCCATGACGCGCTCGACGCCGGCACGGTTGTACCAGCTGCGGTCGAACAGCACGATCTCGCCGGCGGCCGGCAGGTGCGGCACGTAGCGCTGGAAGTACCACTGGGTCCGCTCGCGGTCGGAGGGGGCGGGCAGCGCCACCACCCGGCAGGTCCGCGGATTGACGCGCTGGGTGATGCGCTTGATGGCGCCACCTTTGCCGGCGCTGTCGCGGCCCTCGAACAGGACCACCATCTTGAGGCCCTTGTGGTGCACCCAGTCCTGCAGCTTCACCAGTTCGCTCTGCAGCCGCAGCAGCTCGCTGAAATAGATGTGGCGGTCGAGGGAGTTCTTCTGGCGCGTCGCCAGCAGGGCGCGCAGCTCGGGCGGGACGCGGGCGTCGTCGACCGCCTGCTCGAGCTCCTCGTCCATGTCGTCTTCGAGTTCGATCTCCAGCCAGCTGCGGGTCCCGGTGTCTTTCAGCTCAGTCATGTGCGTGCCTCCTGCTGCTCACCCCCCGTGTACCCGGAAGCTTATGCAGTTTGGTGACAGCCGTCGCTGATCCGGCACCTTTTGCCCGGCGTCACCCTCCACCCCGCGTCAGCGGGTGTTGCGGCCGCGCGGTACCACGAACAGCGAATTCTCCAGATCCACGCCGGGCTGGAGGCCGGTGAGGTCGACCTGGGTCACCACGCCCTGCGCATCGACCACCACCCAGCTTTGCAGCAGGATCGGGTTGGCGGTGAAGTTCAGGGTCAGGCGGCCATCATCCGGCTTGTCGGTCTGCACCAGCTGGACGCTGAGCAGGTTGTTGCCGCGGCTGAGGCCGACGACGGTGACGTCGCCCGACAGCCGGACATTCGCCCGGGTGATGAAGTCCGCGATGGTGGAGCCGAGCGGCACGTCGCTGCGCTGCCGCAGCTCCGCATCGTAATAGGTCAGCCAGGTGCCATCGGCGATGTACATGTAGGAGATCGGCGGTTCGTATTCGAGCCGCATCTTCCCCGGCCGCTTCAGGTAGAAATGGCCGCGGACGAAGTCGGCATTGTTGGTGGTCTGGACGAAATCCGCCCGCACCGTGGTCAGGCTGCCGAGATACTGCTCGACCCGGCGCAGATCGGCCTGGTCCTGTGGGGTCAGCTTGGCGGGCTGGACGGCGGCGACGGCCGGGGCGGCGGCGATGAGCAGCGCGGCCAGGGCCGCGGCGAAGAAGCGTGCGATCGTCATGTCGGTCCAACTAGCCGGGTTCTGTGTTTCAAGTAGGGCACCGACCACCGGATATCCAGCGCGACGTCCTGCCGCCGGGGGCTGAAACAGCACGGGCCCGACCGCATCCGCGGCCGGGCCCGTGTCTCTGATCGCGCCGAAGGTGGCGCGGGTCTTATGCCGAAAGCGAGATCACTCGCCGTCGGTCGAGGGCGCGTCGCCGGACGGCGCGGCCGGGGCCGGCGCCTGCTGGGTCGATGCACCGCCGCCGCTCAGCTGCTGCTGGTTCAGCTGGCGGGTTTGATCCTGCTCCGCGTCCGAGGACTTGCTCCGGCGGTGATGACGGCCGGTCGGCTGGCCCTGGTCATCGGCGCTGGAGGTCGTCGCCGCCTTGTGGTGGTGACGACGGTGATGGTGGGTCTTCTTGCCCATGTCCATGTCCGACGGCATGGCGCTGTCGGGGGCCGCGGCTCCCGGAGCGGCCGGCGCCGGCTGAGCGGTGGTTTGCGCCAGGGCCGGGGCTGCGGCGAGAACCGGCAGCACGAGGGCGGCGAAGACAAAACTCCTGCGCATCAAAATCTCCATCGAATGGGTACCGGAGACCGGGCTGCGGCAACGGCAGGGCCGCACCTTCTGGTCCGATCCCATGCACAACAGCCCAAGAGGCGATACCGATCCCTCGAATCCGCATCATGGAGAATATTTCACGTTACAACGGTCACGGCAGCGCCGGCTTGCACAAGACAGTATGCGGGAAAAAGTGAGGCCCGGCTGCACTTGCAGCCGGGCCTCGGGCCCGCGGACCTCGTCTCGGAAGGGGGGGGTGGGGACGAAATCCTTTGGTGCGGTCCTAACCGGTTATTTCTTGCCCAGCTGCTGCTCGTTGAGCTTGCGGGTCTGATCCTGTTCGCTGTTGGCCGTCCGGGCCACATGGCGATGATGCATGCTGTGCGCCGCATGATGCGGCTTCACCGCCGTGGTCGCAGCAGCCGGCTGGGCCGGCGCCGTGGTCGCTGCAAAAGCGGGCGCGGCGATGAGAACCGGCACCGTAAGGACCGCGAACAGAACACTCCTGCGCATGACGATCTCCATCGATAGTCAACGAAGATCGGAGGAGAGGCGAGGCGGGAGGCCGCGTCTTTGGCTCCGATGACGCGAGAGTACGTGGAGCTGGATGACGCCACGCTGGGCTGAACATGAAATCGGCGTAACCATCCAGCCCCAGCGAAACGGCGACCGGCCGGACGACGGATACAAAAAGGGCGGCGAGCCCAGGCCCGCCGCCCCTGATCCGATCCGCCGTGCAACCCGGGTTGCTGCCGGCCCTAATTGTTCCCGGCCAGGACTTCACGCTTGCCGACATGGTTGGCCTGGCTGACCACGCCCTCCTGCTCCATCCGCTCGATCAGCCGCGCCGCGCGGTTGTAGCCGATCTGCAGGTGCCGCTGGATGAAGCTGGTCGAGGCCTTGCGCTCGCGCGCCACCAGGGCCACCGCTTGGTCGTACAGGT
This sequence comes from Inquilinus sp., assembly GCF_057815775.1. Taxonomy (NCBI): domain Bacteria; kingdom Pseudomonadati; phylum Pseudomonadota; class Alphaproteobacteria; order Rhodospirillales; family Rhodospirillaceae; genus Inquilinus; species Inquilinus sp. The sequence continues at coordinate 4,462 of NZ_JBYRFX010000234.1, read as the reverse complement.
CGTCGCCCGAGCCGCCCTCGCTGTCGAGGCCGAGCGAATCGAAGGCGCCGCCATCGTCCTGGTCCTCCAGCACGGAGTCGTTGTAGGAGGGCTCGCCCTGGGCCTTGAGATGGCGCACCACCTCCTCGACCTCGCCGTCGGAGACGAAGGGGCCGTGGACGCGGGTGATGCGGCCGCCGCCGGCCATGTACAGCATGTCGCCCTGGCCCAGCAGCTGCTCCGCCCCGCCTTCGCCGAGGATGGTGCGGCTGTCGATCTTGGAGGTGACCTGGAAGCTGATGCGGGTCGGGAAATTGGCTTTGATCGTGCCGGTGATGACGTCGACCGACGGCCGCTGCGTCGCCATGATCAGATGGATGCCGGCGGCACGCGCCATCTGCGCCAGCCGCTGGATCAGGGCTTCGATGTCCTTGCCCGCCACCAGCATCAGGTCGGCCATTTCGTCGACGATGATGACGATATAGGGAAGCTCGGTCAGATCGATCGGCTGGTCTTCGAAGATCGGCTTGCCGGTGTCCGGGTCGAAACCGGTCTGTACCCGCCGGGTCAGCACCTCGCCCTTGGCCTTGGCCTCGCGCAGCCGCTGGTTGTAGCCCTCGATGTTGCGGACGCCGACCTTGGACATCGCCCGATAGCGGTCCTCCATCTCGCGCACCGCCCATTTCAGCGCCACCACCGACTTCTTCGGGTCGGTGACGACGGGGGCGAGCAGGTGCGGGATGCCCTCGTAGATCGAGAGTTCCAGCATCTTCGGGTCGACCATGATGAAGCGCACCTTGTCCGGCGGCAGCCGGAACAAGAGCGACAGGATCATGGTGTTGATGGCGACCGACTTGCCCGAGCCGGTGGTGCCGGCAACCAGCAGATGGGGCATGCGGGCGAGGTCGGCGATGATGGGCCCGCCGCCAATGTCCTTGCCGAGCACGAGGCCGAGCTTCGACCCCGCCTTCTCCATCTGGTCGGAGTCAAGCAGCTCGCGCAGCAGCACCATCTCGCGCTTCTGGTTCGGCAGCTCGATGCCGATGACATTGCGGCCGGGAACGACGGCGACGCGGACCGACACCGCGCTCATCGACCGGGCGATGTCGTCGGCCAAGCCGATGACGCGGCTGGACTTGGTGCCGGGCGCCGGCTCCAGCTCGTACAGCGTCACCACCGGGCCGGGATTGACCTTCACGATCGAGCCGCGGACGCCGAAATCGCTCAGCACCTGCTCCAGCGCCGCGGCGTTCTGTTCCAGCACTCGCGGGTCAGTCACCGCCGGCCGCTTGGTCGGATCCGGCAGGGTCAGCAGGTCAAGCGGCGGCAGCTCATAGGTGTCGGGCGGCGCCAATTCGAAGCTGGTCTGCCGCGGCGGCGGCGCGACGGGGCGGCGCACCGGCTCGATCGCCGCCGCGGCGACGCGCTGCGGCGGCATCGGCCGCCGCGGTGGCTCCACCACCGGCCGCGCCGACGGCAGGTCGATCAGGTCGTCGTCCTCTTCCACCGGCAGCATGTCGATGCTGTCGTCCGGGTCGGAATCGTCCAGATCGGGCCGGCCGCCGCCGATGATGATCGGCGGGCGCGACGGGGGGCGCGCGTCACCCGAGTCGGCGCCCGGATCGACATTGCGCGGGGTCGGCGGGTTGGCCCGGGCGAAGCGCGGCCGCGCGGCCGGGCCGGCCTCGGGCATGGCGAAGGCCGGTGCTGCCGCAGGAGCCGGCTCGCGCCGCATCATGCTGCCGGCGACGGTGCCGGCGCCTTCCAGGCCGCGCAGCCCGAGCCAGCGCAGCGTCCGGCCGGCGGTGCGCGTCACGGTGGCGACGACGGCCCAGCCGGCGCGGGTGACGGCATGGATCACCGTCCCGACGCGCTGCCATTCGGTCGAGGACAGGCCCAGCGCGATCATCACCAGCAGCAGGCCGAACGCCCCGACCGCCAGCGCCAGCCAGAAGATGGCGACCGGGCCGGCCGAGAGGATGATGGTGTCGGAGATGCGGTGCAGCAGCATGTTGCCGACCACGCCGCCGAGCGAGCCGCGTTCGGCCCAGCCTTCGATTGCCGGCAGCGGCGACAGGCCGGCAGCCAGGAACAGCACGCCGAACAGCATGCTGGTGACCCGCCACCAAAGCCGGTCGAGCGGCTGGTGCCGCATCAGCCGCCAGGCCCAGAACAGCGGCAGCACGGCGAGGAAGAAGGCACCGATGCCGAGCGTCTGGATCAGCAGGTCGGCCAGATGGGCGCCGGGCCGGCCGAGCAGGTTGTTGGCCGCGCCGGCCTTGGCGGTGTTCCAGGACGGGTCGCTGTGATCGTAGCTGACCAGCGCCACCAGCACGCCGCAGCCGACCAGGGCTATGGCCAGGCCGGACAACTCGCGCACCCGGTTGCGCAGGAAGTCACGCACCACGGGGGGCAGGAAGGAGCGCTTATTGGAAGCGCTACGGGCCGATGCGGTGCGGGTGACGGCGGTGCGGGTGCCGCGAGAAGGGGTTCCGGCCATTGTCATTCTGCTGCCTCGGCGCGGGACAGGATATCGCCCAGCCGGGTCAGGGCCCGGCCGACCGTCTCGGTGTCGTGGACCACGGCGATGCGGAGGTAGCGCTGGCCGATCTCCGGCCGGACGGAATGGGCGATGTAGCCGCCCGGCAAGGTACGGATCGCCGCCTCGGCCCACAGCCGCCGGGCCGCAACTTCGCCATTGCCGACATCGAGCCACAGGAAGAAACCGCCCTCCGGCCGGCGGAAGCCAAACCGGCCGTCCAGCGCCGCCTCGGCCGCATCGAATTTGGCGCGGTACAGGTCGCGATTCGCCACGACATGGGCATCGTCGGCCCACAAGGCGGCCGAGGCCGCCTGGATCGGCAGCGGCATGCCGGCGGCGGAGTGGTTGCGCAGCCGCAGGAAGGCGGCGATCAGCGCCGGGTCGCCGGCGACGAAGCCGCTGCGCAGCCCGGCCGCGTTCGACCGCTTCGACAGCGAATGGAACACCAGCAGGTTGTCGAGCGACCCGCCGTCGCGCGCCGCCGCGACCTCGAGCACGCCGACCGGCGGCGTGCGGTCATAGATCTCGGCGTAGCATTCGTCGGCCGCCAGGATGAAGCCATGCGCCCGGGCCAGGCCGATGGCGCGGTCGAGATAGGCCCGGCTGGCGACGGCGCCCTGCGGATTGGTCGGGTTGCAGAGATAGAGCAGCTTCAGCCGCGCCAGCAGCGGGGCGTCGGCTTCGAGCGCGTCGAGATCGGGCAGGAAGCCGGTGTCGGGCCCGGCCGGCAGGAACACCGGCTCGGCCCCGGCCATCACGGCCGCGCCCTCGTAGGGGGCGTAGAACGGGTCGGGCAGCGCCACCGCCGGCACCTGGTTGGCGCCGGGCCGGTGGTCGACCGCCAACTCGGCGGCCAGGAACAGCGCCTCGCGGGTGCCGGACAGCGGCAGGATATGGGCGGGATCGATCATTCCGACGGGCAGGGCGAACCGGCGCTGCAGCCAGGCGGCGCAGGATTCGCGAAAGGCCGGCGTACCGGCGATGCCGGGATAGCGGTTCCAGCTGTCGGCATTCGCGGCCAGGATTTCGGCCAGGAAGGGCGGCGGCGCATGCTGCGGCTCCCCCACCGACATGGCGAGCGGCGCCAGACCCTCCGGCGGCGTGACGCCGGCCAGCAGGGTCGCCAGACGCGCGAACGGATAGTCCGCGAGCCGTTCCAGTGCCTCGTTGAGTCGGCCGCCCCGCATGCTCTTCTGCAACACCCTACGCTGCGTCGGGCCGGAAACCACCGGCCCATCCCCCTCGCTTCCGATGGCCGAAGCCGTCGCGAAACAGCTCATAGATTCCAATACCTTTATCCGTTCTTCTGACCTCTCCTGTCAAATCCACCGTCGCTCATCGGCCGGCGCGGCGCGCTTTTCCCGCCACGGTGTTGCCGGACCGGCACGGTTTGAGAACAACAGGACGAATCACGAACGAATCGGGATCTTTCGCCGACTCGCCGGAATGCCTGGGCTTACGGACCGAGCGGGATCGAGAGGGCCATCATGCTGCCGCCGCGGCCGGACGTGCCGTCCCAGGAGCCGCCGCCGGCCAGGCCGACGCCGCGCGGGGCCGAGCACCCGGCGACCAGCGCCAGGAGGGAGACGAGAAGAATCCGCGTCATGCCATCGCCCCCACTGCCAGTCGATCCTGCATCACAGCATGGCACACGGCCGCCGGCGACGCGACACGGCGCCACTGACGCGACACGGCGCCTCTAGACAGCGCGTTCGCGCACCGCGATTCTGCGCGCCATGAGCCAGATCTCTTCTGAAAAGACTTCCCTGCGCGCCCAGGTCGTCGTGGTCGGCGGCGGCTTGGCCGGGGCGACCATGGCCGCCGCGCTGGGCCAGGCCGGCATCGACACCGTGATCCTGGACCAGGAGCCGGCGGCCGCCCGCACCCTGCCGGAGTTCGACGGCCGCACCACCGCCCTATCCTACGGGTCACGGCAGATCG
>NZ_JBYRFX010000233.1:0-1693 GCF_057815775.1 Inquilinus sp. | reverse complement strand
GTGCCGTTGACCCCGGCCAGCACGGGGGTCTTCTTCACCACCGGCAGCACCTCGCGTGCCATCTCGACCACGATCTCATTGGCGTTGCCATAGGCCAGCAGGCCGGCCAGCGAGCCGCGGCCGGCCATGCGGTAGCGGCCGGAATTGTAGATCACGATCAGGTCGATGCCGCCGGCTTCCTCGCATTTGGCGGACAGGCCGGTGCCGGCACCGCCGCCGACGATCGGCTCGCGCCGCTCGACCATGCCGCGGAATTTCGCCAGGAGATCGGCGCGGGCGAAACGGGTCATGCCAGGTGTCCTCGAACCACAGTCAATGGGTGGCGATCGCCCGGAACTCGCGCACCAGGGCGGCGGCGAATTCGGGGGCGTTGATGGCGTGGGGCAGGCGGAGCAGGCGGCGGTTCGGGGTCTGCCGCACCGTCGCCTCCAGCGCCTGGAACAGCGCCGCATCGGCATCGGGGTCGTGGAAGGGCAGGCCGGGCGCGTCGATCAGCGACACGCCGCCCTCCGGGATCAGGAAGCGGACCGGACCGTCCATCCGGTTCAGCTTCGCGCCGATCCAGCGGCCCATCTCGGCATTCTCCGCCGCCGTGGTCCGCATCAGCGTCACCTGCGGGTTGTGGATGTAGAGAGTGCGGTCGCGGTACCGCTCCGGCACCGTTTCCTTCGCCCCGAAATTCACCATGTCCAGCGCGCCGCAGGAGGCGACATAGGGGATGCGGGTGCGGATGATGCTGTCGAACCGGTCCTCGCCGCAGGGGAACACGCCGCCGAACAGCAGGTCGCAGACCTCGGTGGTGGTGATGTCGATGGCGCCGCCGATCAGGCCGGATTCGACCAGCTTCTCCATCGACTGGCCGCCGGTGCCGGTGGCGTGGAACACCATGCAGTCGTAATCGGCCTCCAAGGCCTTGCTGACCTGTTCGACGCAGGGGGTGGTGACGCCGAACATGGTCAGGCCCAGCGCCGGCTTGTCGGCGTCGCTCCGTGGCACCGGATGCGCCACCATCCCGGCCAGCGCGTGGGCGGCGTTGCCCAGCACGGCGCGGGAGATGCGGTTGATGCCGGCCACATCGGTCACCGAATACATCATCATGATATCCGCCGGCCCGACATAGGGCGCGACGTTGCCGGAGGCGACGGTCGAGACCATGATCTTGGGCACGCCGACCGGCAGGTCGCGCATCGCCGGGGTGATCAGCGCCGTGCCGCCGGACCCGCCCAGGCCGATGACGCCGCCGATATCCGGCCGGCTGGCCAGGAAGCCGCGCAGCGCCTGGGCCATGGCGGCGACCGCCTGGCCGCGATCGTCGCTGAACACCGCCTCGGGTCCGTCGGGATGATGCCGCGCCACCTCCTGCGCCGACACGTCGGGGCGCGGGACGTCGGCGGCGATCTCGCCCGGCCGGGTGCCGACATCGACCAGCACCGCCTCGACCCCGCGGGCCTCGATCAGCGCCTGGACATGGGCCAGCTCGCGCCCCTTGGTGTCGCAGGTCCCGACGACATAGGCCTTCATGGCACGTCCTTCCCCCCGATGGCTCCCCTGACGGCGGCCCCCCAAACGGGGTTGGCTGGCCGCCATGCCGATTCTTGTCTCCGTTTGTCGCGCCGCCACGGGGGCGGGCGCAAGGGGTCGCAGGGAGGAGATGCGCTTGCCGCTTCTTTCGTCCGACAATCCGGGTCTATGC
>NZ_JBYRFX010000232.1:0-13620 GCF_057815775.1 Inquilinus sp. | reverse complement strand
CGGCGCTGCCGATATTGCCGAAGAACACCTCGCCGATGTGCAGCCCGACATACATCTGGGTCACCGGCAGCCCCTCCCCCGCCCGGCGCGGGTTCAGCTCGGCGATGGCGGCGACCGCCTGGCGCCCGGCGTCGAGCGCCGCGTGGCAGGCTTGGGCGCGGTCGGCCGGCTCGCCGCCATTCGGCCGGAAGATCGCCAGCACGCCGTCGCCGATCAGCTTCAGCACGTCGCCGCCGGCCGCCTGCACCGCCGAGATCACGGCGTCGGCATAGTCGTTGAGCAGCGGGATGATCTGTTCCGGCGGCGCGGTGTCGGTGATCTTGGTGTAGCCACGCAGGTCGCTGAACCACAGCACCGCGTCGATCCGTTCGGCCACGCCGCGGTCGATCCGGCCGGCGAGGACGGAGCTGCCGGCATCGCGGCCGAGATAGGTCTCCAGCAGCGTGCCGGCCATCCGCGCCAGCGTCACCGCCTTCATCGCCATGGCCAGCACCGGCATCAGCCGCAGCAGCGCCGCGATCTCCTCATCCGCGAAGCCGCCGGGCTGGTCGGTGGTCCAGGCCGAGAACAGCCCGTCCCAATCGGCGATCGCCCCCTCCGCCTCGAAGCGGTTGAGGATGCCGAGATAATCGGTCGCCCCTTCTTCCTGGGCCGCGGCCACGGCGTAGAATTCGGCCACGCTTTCCGGCGTCACGCGCCGGCGCATCCACTCCTCGCCGGTGTCGATCAGCAGGTAGAACGGGCTGGCGCGCCACTTCTCTTCGCGCTCGTCGTTGTTGGTGCGGCCATAGCCGGCGAAGGTCGCTTCGGCATCGCCGCGGCGCCAGCGCACGGCGTTGCCCTCATAGACCGGGTGCAGCGTGTCGATCACCAGCAGGCCGCCGGCGACCGGCACACCGGCGAAAATCGCCCGGGCGCAGAAGCCGGACAGCAATTCGGTTTCGGACAGGCCGATCAGGCCGGCCTCGGTGATCCAGTCCGCGAGCGCGGCGAGCTTGGCGTCGTCCATCTGTCATCCTGCGGCCGGAGGCCGGGCGTCCCGTGTTGCCGCAGCTTTACACGATCCCGGCCGGCGGCGCAGCGTCGCGCTCCGAGAGGGAAGCAGAGCGCCGGATTGCCTGTTTGCACGGTAGGACCAGTGGAGATCGAGGAGCCACGGATGTTCGACCATCTGGGAATCGTCTTTCGGGATCTGAAGGCCGCCGGGGCCTTCTACCGCGCGGTGCTGGCGCCGCTGGAGATAAAGCTGATGGAGGATCACACCCAGAAGGACGGTACGGGCTGGCTGGTGTTTTCCACCGGCAAGCCGGAATCGCCCTTCTTCGTGGTCGCGGCCGGCCGGCCCCGCTTCTGGACCGAGAACCATGAGGCCGCGCGCAGCCCCGACCATGTCGCCTTCCGGGCGCCGTCGCGCGCCGCCGTCGACGCCTTCCACGCCGCGGGCCTGGCGGCCGGCGCCCGCAACAATGGTGATCCCGGTGTCCGGCGAGGACGATACTACTGCGCCTTCCTGATCGACCCCGACGGCAACAACATCGAGGCTGGTGTCTACGCCGATGCCTGACTGGGCATCGCCGGGCGTCAGGCATAAGACAAGGTCCGAATAGAGCACGCTGTCTATTTGAGAGGCATACCATGATCGAGACCCATCAAGGAGCCTGGGTCGGACCTTCGATGACATCCGCCTCCACTTTCTTCCGCAGGGTTTCCATGCGGCCCCGCAATACATCCAATTCCGCAATCCGAGCATCAGCCCATTCGACATTGGCTATCGGCAGTTCTCGGGTGAGGGCTCGTCGAAAATCTTCCAAGCTTTCGACGATATCCGCCAATTCCCCTGCTGCGGCGGCCCCGAGCAGGTACGTGTCGTCTTGAAGGAAATCCAAATATTGCGGCCCAAAGTCGAAATCCCCGACATCTACGCGGCCTGCACTTCCATGCAACCTCTGCCCTCGACGTTACACCTGCGCCGAACTAAAAGACCATCGAGCTTAGCCTCGCCGTCCTTCAGAGCAGAAACCGTCCGTCGCAGGAGCAATTGCTTTCGAGCCGCCAACTCCTCGCGCTGACCGTGCTTGCTTGCAAGGATCTCACGCCAGGGAAAAAGGAATGCGGCCACTAGCCCGATGATTGATGCGATCGCCTGGAGCCAGGCGGCCAGGTCATTGTGGCCTCCCTACCCCTTCAGCCCATCGTCCCCGGCACCCGGAAGCTGGCGCGGTACTGAGCCGGGGTGACGCCGAGGCGTTTGGTAAAGACGATGCGCATGCGGTCGGCGCTGCCGAAGCCGCAATCATAGGCCACCGCCTTCAGCGCCCGGTCGCTGCCCTCCAGCAGGTTGCGGGCGGCGTCGATGCGGGCGCGCTCGATGAATTCATGCGGCGTCACCCCGGTTTCCTGCGCGAACAGCCGCGCCAGATTGCGGGCGCTCATCCCCGCCACCTCGGCCAGGGAGTCGACCGTGAAGGCGGCGCCGATGTGCTGCATGACATGGGCCTGCACCAGGGCGATCGGCGACCCGTCGTCCTCCGGCGCGGTCAGGAACGGGCTGAATTGCGACTGGCCGCCCTGGCGCTGCGCCACCACCACCAGCCGCTTGGCCACGGCCAGCGCCACGGCGGCGCCGTGATGTTCCTTCACCAGCGCCAGCGCCAGGTCGATCCCGGCGGTGACGCCGGCCGAGGTCACCAGCGACCCGTCGCGCAGATAGATCCGGTCGTAATCGACCTGCGCCTTGGGGAACATCTCGGCCAGGCGCGGCGCGTTCTGCCAATGGGTGGTCACCCGCCGGCCGTCGAGTAGCCCGGCATGGCCGAAGGCGAAGGCGCCGGTGCAGATCGACCCGTACAGCCCCGCGCGCGATGCGGCGCCGGCCAGCCAGTGCGACAGAACCGGGTCGGCCGGCGCCGTCGGCAGGCCGGGGCCGCCGGCGACCAGCACCATGGAAAAGGGCTCGCCCGCATCCGCGAAGCTGCGGTCGGCCACCAGCTGCATGCCGTTCGAGGCGCGCAGCGGCGCGGTGTCGGCCGCAACCATCAGGGTGCGATAATGGTCGGGCGCGGCGACGAAGCCGTTCGCCTCGGCGAAGACGTCGATCGGCCCGGCCACGTCCAGCGCCTGGACGCCCGGGAAGATGGCGATCGCGACCGTGCGCAGCGGCATGCCGGTTCCCCCTTCCTGTCCCCGTCCCATCCCATGCCCGCGTCCGGCCCGCAATGTCCGATTTGCGCGTGCCTTTGGCAGGAAGCGCTGGCCCGGCCGCGTTGAGGGCACCGGCCCCCGGGGCGCACATAGAAGGGGTCGGCGCCACAGGCGGCCGACACCCCGAACACCGCACCGAAAGGGCCGGATCATGCGCGTCGCCCAGGATGTCATCCCCACCCCCGCCCCGGCAACCGAGCCGGCGTCGGAGCACCGCGACCGGTGGCTCGACCAGGCGCTGGAGGAGACCTTTCCCGCCAGCGACCCGATCGCCCCCCACAGCTTCGACTGACAGCGATTTCAACCGATTTTACGAAGGAGCACGACCATGACCGAGTCCATCGCGGGCATCCGCATCCCCGACAGCGCCATCGCGCGGGAAATCACCCAGCTGGTGCGCGACACCGAGAGCGACCTGCTGTTCCACCATTCGACCCGGGTGTACCTGTTCGGCGCCCTGACCGGTGAGCGCAAGGGCCTGAAATTCGACCCCGAGCTGCTGTATGCCGGCGCCATGTTCCACGACATGGGCCTGGTCGACGCCTATTCCAGCAAGGATCTGCGCTTCGAGGTCGATGGCGCCAACGCCGCCCGCGACTTCCTGCAGCGACACGGCATCGCCCATTCCGACATCGATCTGGTGTGGGATTCGATCGCGCTGCACACCACGCCGGGCATCCCGGAGCACAAGCACCCGGTCGTGGCCTTGGTGACGGCCGGGGTGGAGATGGACGTGCTCGGCCTCGCCTTCCACGACTTCACGCAGGAGCAGCGCCGCCAGGTGGTGAACGCCCATCCGCGCGGCGGCGACTTCAAGAACGGCATCATCGACGCCTTCACCCACGGCACGATCCACAAGCCGCACACCACCTTCGGCAATGTGAAGGCCGACGTGCTGGCCCTGCGCGACCCGAGCTACCAGCGCGTCAACTTCACCGACCTGATCCTGGGTTCGGATTGGGACAGCTGAGAGCCTGACAGGTGTCGGCGGCCTCGCCGGGTGACAGGCCCTGGACGCGGATGGCGTGATCCAGGGCCGTCACGGCGGCGTTGCCGAGATGCAGCGCCTCCAGCTCCCGGATCGCCGCCGGTGCGATCCGCGCTTCGGCGTCGCGCCGGGCGATCAGCGTCGCCGCATCGGTGCCGCCGAGCAGGCCCTTCGGCTCATGCAGGGCGCGGATGCGATAGCGATGATGCAGGTATTGCGGCGACCACAGCGGCACGACCACCCAGCGCCCGGCGGCGACCGCCGCCTCGAACGCGCCGAAGCACTCGGCCTCGGTGCCCGGCGCGAAATGATATCCGGCGGAGCCCAGGCCATAGGCGTCGATCACCGCCCGGGAGAACCGGCTGATGCCGGCGCCGGGATTGATCCCCTGGATCCGCCGCTCCATCCGCTGCAGGGCCGCGGGGGACAGCAGGTCGGCGACCGATGCCACCTCTGCCGCCGGTACATGCTCCGGCACGCCCCACAGGCAATAGGGCTCGTATAGCACGGTCAGCTTCCGGGTCTCGGCCTCGAACGGGGCGAGATAGGCGCCGTGGCTCGCCGGCAGCCAGGCCGACACCAACAGGTCGATTTCGCCCCGGCCAAAGCTTTGGAACATCGCCTCATGCGGTGCAGCCGAGACCTCGACCCGATGCCCGTGACGCTCGAGCACCCGCTGCACCACGGCCGCGCTCGCGGCGTGGAACGACAGGTCGATATGACCAAGGCGCAACGGATCGCTCATCGAACCGCCCCCAGGTCGAGCCGGAACAGCTGCACCGGCCACTCCGTGCGGGATTGGCCCCCATTGAACAGGGCGGCCCGATCCATCTGCGGCGTCGGCAGCCAGATCGTGTGCGCCGCGTCGATGAAGGGGGCGTCGACCCAATGCAGGCGCGAATCCCGGACGACGGTGGTGATGGCGCCATCCTGGGTCCGCCGCTTCAGTGCGTTCTCGGCGAGATCCGTGAAGTAGAGATCGCCGTTCGTGTCCATCACGGTGCCCCCGACGGGCGGCAGGTCTGCCCAGGCCTCGACCTTGGTGGCCAACAGGTCCGACGCGACCCCGGCATCGTCCAGCCAGCGGGTCTCGATGCGCGACCATGGGCCCGGCAGCGGTGCGAAATATAGCCAGCGGCCATCGGGCGAAACCTCCAGCGGATCGCTGTTGACCCGCAGCGGCGTGCCGTCGGGGGCCTTGACCACCCGGCCGTCCAGCCTGATCGGCCGATCCGCAGGAGCCGTCACCGACGGATCGCGATCGAGCACCCGGCGGGCGCTGCCGGTCCGCAGGTCGAGGACGATCAGGCCGGGCCTCCCGGCATCGGTGAGATAGGCCCGGTCGCCGTTGAACCTGACATCGTCGACATAGCTTCCCGGCAAGGCAATCTTCGGCCTGAACGGATATATCTTCGCCACCCGCCCGGTCGACAGATCGATCTTCACCAGCTTCGCGCCACCCGGCAGCGGGTCGCCGCCGAAATCCGGCGAGCCGGTGTCGACCGCCCACAACCCGCCCCGGCCATCCAGGTGGATGGCGTTGACATCGACGAAGGCCTGCGCCGGATCGGTGCCGGGCTGCCACGCATTCCACGCCGCATCGGGATAGGGCATTGGCGTGCCGCCGGCATCGATGCGCCCAAGGGCGGGTCCCTTGGAGCCGGTCCAGCGCGGGCCGGCGACGAACACTTGCCCCTGGTCGACGGCCACGGCATTCCAGATCATCATCCGGCTCTCGGCCGCAATGGCCAGCTGCCCGGCCTCACTTGTCTGTGCCGGCACGGCCCGCATCGGCAGGACCAGGAGGGTGGCCAGGCCGGCGATCAGGACTTTGCGTTTCACAGGCACCTCCGGAGTTGGATCGGGAACCGGAAGGGCGGGTCGCCCTCACCCCCGAGAAATGGCTGCCGGCGGGCGATAAGGGAAATTCATAGTTCTGATTTCATCGATCGCGAATTCGGATGGATAGGCGGGTTGCCGCCGGAGGCATGGACAGGCGGCGCCCGCCGTTCCATGCTCGCGGCATCATGACCGCGACCGCATACAGGATCTGCGCCGCCGACCGGCTGGGCCGGTCGCTGCGCCAATGGCGGGCCCTGCGGCGGGTCAAGCAGGTCCATGCTGCCGAATTGCTGCAGGTGTCGCAGGCGATGGTGTCGCGCTGGGAGGCCGGCACCCAGGTCCCCGATCTCGACGAGCAGGACCGGCTGCGCGCGCTGATGAGCGCCCGGCTGGACAGTGCCGCCGACCACGCCCTCGCCCGGCTCGTCCGCCAATCCCCCGTCAGCCTGCATCTGGTCTGCGACCTGACGCACCGGCTGCTGGCGGCATCGACCGGGCGCAACCGCGACTGGGGCTGCCCACCCGAGGATCTGATCGGCGTGTCGCTGTGGCGCTTCGCGACGCCGGAGATCGTGGCGGCGGAGGCCGCGCTGTCCGACGATGGCTGGTTCGAGCCCGACCCGCCGGCGATCGAGATCGCGACCGGGGCAAACGGGTCGCCGATCGTGCCGATCCGCGCCGGCTGGATGCGCTGGACCCGGTTCCAGCTGTCTGACGGCGCCTTCGTCCGCCTGGCCGAAACGGTCGCCTGAGCGCATCGCGCGACCGGCCCGACAGGGCCATGGAAAGCGTGAATATCTTATTCAGTCGGCTTCTGTATCTCCTCGCTAGGATCGCCCGAACCTGACCCCGGAGTGATCATGCCGTCCCGAAACGCCTGGCTGCCGATCCTGGTGATCTATCTCGCCGGCGTGAGCGCGTCGGCGCAGCTCGGCAAGCTGTCGGCGCTGCTGCCGCTGATGCAGCGCGATCTCGGCCTGGACCTGACCGTCGCCGCGCTGCTGGTGTCGCTGCTGGAGATCGGCGGTGCCACGCTGGGGCTGTTCGCCGGCATCGTCATCAGCCGGGTCGGCGCCCGCCGCGCACTGCTGGCCGGGCTGGCGCTGCTCGCGCTGTCCGCCGCCGGCATGAGCGCGACCAGCGCCGTGGCCGGGCTGTTCCTGTGGCGGCTGGTGGAGGCCGCGGCTTATCTGGCGGTGGCGGTTGCCGCCCCAACCCTGACCATCGCGGTGGCCACCCCGGCGCAGCGGGCGACGGCGCTGGCGCTGTGGAGCACCTTCTTCCCGGTCGGCTTCGCCGTCGGCAGCATCCTGGCGGGTGCTGCGGCCGGCATGATGCCCTGGCGGTTCGTGCTGCTGGGCAGCGGGCTGCTGACCGCCCTGCTGCTGCTGCCGGCCTGGCGGCTGCCGACGCCGCCGCGGACGGTGCGCGCGACCGGCGGCGGCCACCCGTCCCGTGCGCCGGCCGGGGCCTGGCTGATGGCGGTCGGCTTCGCCTGCTACACCGTGTTCGAGGTCGGCATGCTCGCCGTGCTGCCGACCTATTTCACCGGGCGATACGGCCTGTCGGCGTCGGCCGCCGGCCTGGTCACCGGCACGGCCGCCTTCAGCTCGGTGATGGGCGGGATCTTCGCCGCCTGGTGGATGCGCGGCGGCCGGCCGATCGCCGGGCTGGCGGTTCCCGCCATCGTCCTGCCGGCGCTGCTGCTGTTCGCGGTGTTCACGCCCTGGGACGCGCCGTGGATCTGGCCGGCCCTGGCCGCGACGCTGCTGAATGCGATTTCCGGCGCCGTGCCGGCCGTGGTCTTCGCCCGGCTGCCGGAGGTGGTGGGCCCCGGCGGCGATATGGCGACCGCCAACGGCCTGCTGGCCCAGGGCGGCGCCTCCGGCTCGCTGCTGGGGCCACCGCTGCTGGCCGCCGCGGCGACGCATTGGGGCTGGCCGGCCGCGGCCGCCGCCGGCTTCGCCGCCTCGGCCCTGTGCCTGCTGGCGCTGGGCCTGGCCGCCCGCAGCCACGGCGCCGCCGCGGCCGTCAGCTCCCGCTGATCGAACCGGGCGGTCCGACCTTACTTCGCCGCCAGCCGCCTGCGGTATTCGTCGACCGGGACGCCGCCGACGCCCCAATTCTCCAGCGCGACCTCCTCGATCACGACGAAGGTCGCGTCGAGCGGCTTCTGCAGCACGTCGAGCAGCAGCTGGCTGACGCCCTGGATCAGCGCGGCCTTTTCCGCCGCGGTGGCGGCGTCGCGGCCGGGCCCGGAGCCTTCCCGGGTGATCTGAATGGTGACGATCGGCATGGTCGTTGTCCCGATGAGAGATTGAGAAAGAACGGGGCGGCGGCGCCGCCGCCCTCTAATCAACAGTGACCGGGATCACCAATGGCCGGCGTTCTGGCCGCCGTCGACGTGCAGGATCTCGCCAGTCACGAAGCCCGCGCTTTCCAGGTACAGCACGGCGTCGACGATATCGCGGATCTCACCCATGCGCCCGACCGGATGCAGCTTGGCCAGGGCTTCGTGGGACTCTGGCCCATGCATCGGCGTCTTGATGATGCCGGGTGAGACCGCGTTCACCCGGATGCCCCGGGCCGCATATTCGATCGCCAGCGACTTGGTGGCCGAGTTCAGCCCGCCCTTGGTCAGCGACGCCAGGACCGAGGGCACGCCGGCGATCGGCTGGTCGGTCAGGCTGGTGGTGATGTTGACGATGTGGCCGCAGCCCCGCTTCAGCATCTCGGCCAGGGCCAGCTGGGTGATGTGGAAGAAGCCGGCCAGGTTGACCGACAGCACGGCGGCGAAGTCGGCCGGGGTGTAGTCGGTGAAGGGCTTGGCGATGAAGATGCCGGCGTTGTTCACCAGCGTGTCGATCCGGCCGAAGCGCGACAGCCCCTCGGCAACCACCCGCTCCGCGGTTGCGGGGTCGGCGATATCGCCCGGGATGGCGAGCACGTCGGGGTCGCCGCCCTGCTTGGCCGAGCGGGCCGTGGCGACGACGCGGAAATTGCGGTCGCGATAGGCCTGGACCAGGCTGGCGCCGATGCCCTGCGACCCGCCGGTGATGATGGCAACCTTCTGTTCGGAACCCATGATTGCGCCTCGATGATCTGCCTCGACGGGCGAGAGCACCGTCGAACCGGCTCCGCTTCGGCGCCGGTGGTTATGATGTAGGCCCTGCCGGCATTCGATCGAATTCCCGACATACGGCAGACACTCTTCCGCCAGGCGATCGAATGCAAATCAGGTCTTCGTCTCGGCGGACAGGCGGGCGAAATGCGCCCGCAGGCGCGGCACCGCGAAATCGACGAAGGCCCGGACCTTGGGCACCGACAGCCGGCCCTCCGGCGTGATGAGATGGGCCGGCAGCGGTGGCGGCTCGTCCGCGCGCAGCAAGAGCTGCAGCCGGCCGTCCTGCACCGCCTCGGCGACATGGTAGGAGAACAGCCGGGTCACCCCATGCCCCGCGGCGGCCGAGGCCACCGCGGCCCGCACGCTGTTAACGATGACGCGGGGCGTGAACTGCACGGTGCGCGGCAGCGCCGAGCCCTCACCGGGCGGAAAGCTCCAGGACTCCAAGCCGAAATGGGTCATGGAGATGACCTGTTGCAGGGCCAGATCGGCAGGCTGGTCGATGCGCGGGGAGTGGGCGAGGTAGGACGGCGCCGCCGCGACGACCCGCCGGACCTCGCCGACGCGGATGGCCACGAGCGCGGAATCCGGCAGATGGGCGATGCGCAGGGCGACGTCGATGCCCTCGTCGATCATGTTCACCGGCCGGTCGAACAGATAGAGCTTCGCCGACACCGTGGGATAGGCGTCGAGGAAGGCGTCCAGGATCGGGCGCATCAACTCCTCGCCGCTGATCAGGGGGGCTGTGATGGTGATCATCCCGCGCGGCGCCGACCGTTCCCCCGCCGCCAGGATGTCGGCCTCCTCCAGGTCGATCAGCACGCGGCGACAGGCGGCGGCATAGCGCTCGCCGGCTTCGCTCAGCCGGATCGAGCGCGGGGTGCGGTGCAGGAGCTGGACGCCGACATGCGCTTCGAGAAAGGCGACGGCGCGACTGACCGCGGCGGGCGAGCGCCCCAGCCGGCGGCCGGCCCCGGCCAGGCTGCCCTCGTCGAGCGCCGCGACGAAGACCTTCATGGCGTCGATGCGGTCCATTGTTCTTCCGTTTCACGGAATACCGATCGTCAGACACTAGGCATTCGGTCGCGGGGCGCAAGAGTGAGGCGGCCGGACGCGCCAAGTCGGAAGACAGAATTGTTCGGGACTATTGAGACAATATTTCCGAAAGCCGGTATCTCGCCGGAACCTGTGAAATCCGGGAACGTGAATCACCGCCGGCCCATTGCCCGTATAACCCCCACCGATGGGAGCCGATGTGATGTTGGATTTAATCAGGCACGATCGTGTGCTTGTCGTTGAAAACGAATTCGTGATTGCGATGGTTCTGGAACAGGCTCTCTGCGAAGCGGGTTTCGAGGTCGAGGGACCGGTGTTCAAGCTGTCGGAAGCGATGGAGCTGGCCAGCACGGCCCAGCTGGATGCCGCCTTGCTCGACATCGAACTGGATGACGGGGTCACGATCTATCCCGTGGCCGACATCCTGGCCCGCCGGAAGATCCCCTTCGCCTTCGTCTCGGCCCGGTCGCGCGACCAAATCCGGGCGGACCATGCCGACCGGCCGCTATGGCCGAAGCCGTTCGCCCCCGACCGGGTGGCGAAGGTCATCGCCAGCCTGACCGGCCGGAATGTCCTGGCACCGCCCACCACGTTGTGCCCCGTGATCTAAGGCAGCCGCTTAGTTGACCGGCATGCGCAAGGTGAAGCGCGTCCCGTCCGGCGATGACGCGACTTCCAGCGTCCCGCCATGCGAGCGGGCGATCTCCGAGGCGATGTAGAGGCCGAGGCCCAGCCCCTGGCGGGTCGGCCGCGTCGACGCCCGGAAGAACGGCTTGAACAGATGGGGGATCGTCTCGGCCGGGATCGGCTTGCCCAGATTGGTCACGGTCAATTCCAGGGCACCGCCGGCGATGGCGGCATGGACCTGGACCGGCCCGTCCTGCGCGCCATGGATCAAGGCATTGCCCACCAGGTTGGACAGCAACTGTCCGATGCGCCCGCGATCGCAGCGGACGGGCTGGTCGAGGCGAAGATCGGCCTCGATCACCCGCCGCGGATGGGCGGCGCGCAACTCGGCGATCACCTGTTCCAGCATCGGCTGCAACGGCTCCGCCGCCTTCTCCATCGCCAGCCCGCCACCGAGACGGCCGCGCGCGAGGTCGAGCACGTCGTCGATCAGCGCCGCCATCCTGGTCACGCTGTTCCGCACCAGGACGACGATCGCCTGGGCCTTGTCGTCCAGGATGGTCTTGCGGATCTGCATCATCCCGGCGTCGATCGAGGCCAGCGGGGTCTTGAGGTCGTGGCCGAGAACCGCGATGAACTGCTCGCGCAACTCCGCGGTGCGGCGTTCGTCCAGCAGGCTGGCCTCGCTCTCGGCGATCCGCCGATGGGCGTCGAGATGGAAGGCGATCAACTCGGCGAACAGCTTGAACATGCCGATGATCTCAGGCGTCTCCAGGCGGGCCGGCCGCGGGTCGATGGCGCACAGCGTGCCGAAGAAGGTGCCGTCGGGCAGCACGATCGGCATCGAGATATAGCTTTGGAAGTCGTACATCGCCGGCGTGTGGTGCCCGGCGTACAGCGTGCTGACCGCGACATGGTCGATGACCACGGCCTGCCGGCTGTCGCGGATCTCGTCGCAGATCGTGGTCTCGACCTTCAGCTCGCCGCCGGGCTTGAGGCCGAAGGCGATGGTGTCGCGGACGCTGCAGGCGACCCAGCGATCCTCGGTCACCCGCGCCACGGCGGCGAAGCCCATGCCGGTGGTGCGGCACACCACGTCGAGAATGGTCGGAACGGCCTCGATCCGGGCCACGAGGTCGATGTCGGCCCGAAGGTCGAGCGGCAAATTCACTGACGGGTCCAGTTCGATCCAGCGGTCCTTCCGAAGGATCGACACTACGCCAGGACATAGGGTTGCGCCACGCGCGTGAGCGGCGCCAGGTCTGCCTACTTCGGACAGGCGTCGCTGAGGCCGGCGATGCCTTCCTGCTCATGGCTGAAGCGGACCGGCGTGCCATCCGGGCCGATCGTGACCACGAAGATGCTGTCGAAATCGTTGCCCGGCCATTTCGGCACCAGGCTGGGGTCACCGCCCTTGTCCTCGACGATGGCGCGGACCAGCTTGTCGAGCTCCTTGTGCTCCCAGGCAACGAAGACCAGCGCATCACGGTATTTCGGGTCCAGCAGCTCGCCCTCCAGCCCGGCGATGTCGTTGAAGCCGAAGCGGATGTCGATCGGCATGCCCAGGCGGATCGCGGTCGGCAGGATCGTCGCCAGCGGTCGGAAGTAGTTCTGCTTCGGCCCGCCCTTGGGGCCGATCTGGACGCCCGGGTCCGGGGCGAAGATGAAATCCGGCTTGCCGAAGCGCGCCAGCGCGTCGGGCAGCGCCAGCGCCCGGTTCAGGCCCTGGCAGTCGAGCTGTCCGATCTCCTGCTCCGGCTTCTCACCGTGGCGGACGAATACCAGCGTTTCCTGGCCCGGTGCGGCGAAGGCCGCCACCGCGGGCAACATCAACAAGGCCGCCAGCCCGACGGCCTGTGCAATGGCTCTCAACATGGGACCAGACCTCGGTTCGGACGCCCTCTTCCGCATCCGTCATGCCCGAAGCCGGCCGGAAGGGCCAGGGGAATGGCCCTTTGCCGCACTCAGGCGCGATACGGCACCAGGTCCGGCGTGGTCCCGTCGAAGAAATCGACATGGATGTGGTTGCCGTCCGGGTCGTGGAAATTGACCTGGACCAGCCCGGAGCGCGGCGGGCTCGCCAGCTCCGTGGCGATGCCGTGGCGCTGCATCTCCGCCAGGAAATCGTCGAGCTTGCCGCTGCTCTGGAACGCGAAATGCGACAGCTGCACCTGGCCCGGCTGCGGCTGGGTCTTGACCTCGACCAGATGCACCACCGCCTGGGCGCCGAGATACAGCCAGGCGCCGCCGAATGGGAAATTCGGCCGCGGCCCGGGCTCGAGGCCCAGCACGTCGCGGTAGAAATCGATCAGCCGCTTCAGATCCGCGGTCCAGATGTTGACGTGGTCCAGGCGTGTCAGGCTGGTCATGGGCGCTCTCCCCGGCTGGGTGTTCGAGTCATTGGCCCGAGCATAGACCCGGATTGTCCGACCAAAGAAGCCGGAAGCGCGCCTCTCCTCCCCACGACCCCTTGCGCCGAAGGTCGCAGCGGCGCGACAAACGGGGACGGAACCGGCGCGTCGACGCTGGACGGGATTCGGGGGAAGGAGACGGCATGAAGGCCTATGTCATCGGGACCTGCGACACCAAGGGGCGCGAACTGGCCCATGTCCAGGCGCTGATCGAGGCCCGCGGCGTCGAGGCCGTGCTGGTCGATGTCGGCACCCGGCCCGGTGAGATCGCGGCCGATGTCCCCCGCCCCGACGTGTCGGCGCAGGAGGTGGCGCGCCACCATCCCGACGGGCCGGACGCGGTGTTCAGCGACGACCGCGGCCGGGCGGTC
>NZ_JBYRFX010000231.1:0-5269 GCF_057815775.1 Inquilinus sp. | reverse complement strand
GGGCGCCGCCTTCTACGCGGAGTACGGCACCGGCCGGTCGCGCGGCACCCAGCCGCTGCAGCTGGCCGGCAACGTCAAGCGCGGCGGCCTGATCGAGGTCGCCTTCGGCCTGACCCTGCGCGAGCTGATCGAGGAGTATGGCGGCGGCACCGCCAGCGGCCGGCCGTTCCGCGCGGTCCAGGTCGGCGGCCCGCTCGGCGCCTATTTCCCGGACGATCTGCTGGACACCCCGCTCGACTACGAATCGATGGCGGCGAAGAAGGGCATGCTCGGCCACGGCGGCGTCGTGGTGTTTGACGACCGCGTCGACCTCGCGATCCAGGCCCGCTTCGCCATGGAGTTCTGCGCCATCGAGAGCTGCGGCAAATGCACCCCGTGCCGCATCGGCTCGACCCGCGGCGTCGAGACGATCGACAAGATCATCGCCAACCGCGAAACCGGCGGGCGTGAGCTTGGGCGCAATCTGACGCTGATCGAAGACCTCTGTGAGACCATGCTGGACGGGTCGCTCTGCGCCCTCGGCGGCCTCACGCCCTACCCGGTGCTCAGCGCCCTGACCCACTTCCCCGATGATTTCGACCGCGCGCCGGCTCCGGCGCAGGCTGCGGAATAAAGGAACGCTCCCATGGCGCTCGTGACGGAACAGGATTTCGGCACCCCCGCCCGGCTCTCGCCGAGCCTGGTGACACTGGAGATCGACGGCGAGATCGTGACCGTGCCCGCCGGCACCTCGGTGATGCGCGCGGCGGCGGAGATCGAGACCACGATCCCGAAGCTGTGCGCGACCGACAGCCTGGAGCCGTTCGGCTCCTGCCGGCTGTGCGTCGTCGAGATCGAGGGGCGGCGCGGCACTCCGGCCTCCTGCACCACGCCGGTCGAGCCGGGCATGAAGGTGCGGACGCAGACGCCGAAGCTGGCGAAGCTGCGGCGCAACGTGATGGAGCTCTACATCTCCGATCACCCGCTGGACTGCTTGACCTGTGCCGCCAATGGCGATTGCGAGCTGCAGGACATGGCCGGCGTCGTCGGCCTGCGCGAGGTCCGCTACGGCTATGACGGGGCCAACCACCGGACCGGCGAGAAGGACACTTCCAACCCCTATTTCACCTTCGACCCGACCAAATGCATCGTCTGCTCGCGCTGCGTCCGGGCGTGCGAGGAGGTGCAGGGCACCTTCGCCCTGACCATCGACGGGCGCGGCTTCGCCTCCTTCGTCTCGGCCGGCCAGGATGACGGCTTCAAGGAGAGCGAGTGCGTCTCCTGCGGCGCCTGCGTCCAGGCCTGCCCGACCGCGACCCTGATCGAGAACACCATCATCGAGGCCGGCCAGCCCGAGCATTCGGTGGTGACCACCTGCGCCTATTGCGGCGTCGGCTGCGCCTTCACCGCCGAGATGCAGGGCACCGAGGTGGTGCGGATGACGCCGTACAAGGACGGCAAGGCCAACCACGGCCACAGCTGCGTCAAGGGCCGCTTCGCCTGGGGCTATGCCACCCACAAGGACCGCATCACCAAGCCGATGATCCGCAAGCAGATCACCGACCCATGGCGCGAAGTGTCGTGGGACGAGGCGATCTCCTATGCCGCGTCGGAGCTGAAGCGGATCCAGGCCACCTACGGCAAGGATTCCATCGGCGGCATCACCTCGTCGCGCTGCACCAACGAGGAGACCTACCTCGTCCAGAAGATGATCCGTGCCGGCTTCGGCAACAACAATGTCGACACCTGCGCCCGGGTCTGCCATTCGCCGACCGGCTACGGCCTCGGCCAGGCCTTCGGCACCTCGGCCGGCACCCAGGATTTCGACAGCGTCGACGAAAGCGACGTGATCGTCGTGATCGGCGCCAACCCGACCGACGCCCACCCGGTGTTCGGCAGCCGGATGAAGCGCCGGCTGCGCCAGGGCGCCCGGCTGGTCGTGATCGACCCGCGCCGCATCGACCTGGTGAAGTCGGCCCACATCAAGGCCGACCACCATCTGCAGCTGAAGCCCGGCACCAATGTCGCCGTGGTCAACGCCATGGCGCATGTGATCGTGACCGAAGGGCTGGCGGCCGACGACTATATCCGCGAGCGCTGCGACCTGGCCGAGTTCTCGCGCTGGACCCAGTTCATCGCCGATCCGCGCCATTCGCCGGAGGCGGTGGAAAGCCTGACCGGCGTACCGGCGGCCGAGGTGCGGGCGGCGGCGCGGCTCTACGCCACCGGCGGCAAGGCGGCTATCTATTACGGCCTGGGCGTCACCGAGCACAGCCAGGGCTCGACCATGGTCATGGGCATGGCCAACCTGTCGATGCTGACCGGCAATATCGGCGAGCGCGGCGTCGGCGTGAACCCGTTGCGCGGCCAGAACAACGTCCAGGGCTCCTGCGACATGGGGTCGTTCCCGCACGAGTTCCCCGGCTACCGCCATGTCTCAGGCGACGAAGTCCGGCACCTCTATGAGGATCTGTGGGGCGCGAGCCTGTCCGCCGAGCCGGGCCTGCGCATTCCGAACATGCTGGACGCCGCGGTCGAGGGCGGGTTCAAGGGCCTGTACGTCCAGGGCGAGGACATCGCCCAGTCCGACCCCGACGTGAAGCATGTGACGGCCGGGCTGGCGGCGATGGAATGCGTCATCGTCCAGGACCTGTTCCTGAACGAGACCGCCAGCTACGCCCATGTCTTCCTGCCCGGTTCGTCCTTCCTGGAGAAGGACGGCACCTTCACCAATGCTGAGCGGCGGATCAGTCGTGTCCGGCGCGTCACCCCGCCCAAGGCTGGCTATGCCGACTGGGAGGTGACGATGCTGCTGTCCGAGGCACTGGGCTACAAGATGGGCTACACCCATCCCAGCCAGATCATGGACGAGATCGCCCGCACCACCCCGACCTTCAAGAACGTGTCCTACCAGCGGCTGGAAGAACTGGGCTCGGTGCAGTGGCCGTGCAATGACGACGCGCCCGAGGGCACGCCGATCATGCACATCGACCATTTCGTCCGCGGCCTGGGCCGGTTCATGATCACCGAGTTCGTGCCGACGGAGGAGCGCACGGGTCCGCGCTTCCCACTGGTGCTGACCACGGGGCGCATCCTCAGCCAGTACAATGTCGGCGCCCAGACCCGGCGCACCGACAACATCGCCTGGCATGCCGAGGATCTGCTGGAGATTCATCCGGCGGACGCTGAGAACCGTGGCATCCGCGACGGCGACCTGGTGGCGCTGCACAGCCGCTCCGGCGAGACCAGCCTACGGGCCAAAGTCTCCGAACGGATGCAGCCGGGCGTCGTCTACACCACCTTCCACCATGCCGAGACCGGCGCCAACGTGGTCACCACCGACTATTCCGACTGGGCCACCAACTGCCCGGAATACAAGGTGACGGCGGTGCAGGTGCGGCGCGTCAACCACATGTCCGACTGGCAGGTCGGCTATCACGAGTTGCGCGAGAAGACGATCCAGATCGAGCGTCCGCGGGACGCGGCGGAGTAGCCATGGCTCTCCGCCCGACCGACCTTCCGGCGACCGACCAGCGGCTGCCGGCCCAGCGCCTGACCCGGGACGGCCGGGTCACGGCGGTGGAGGAGTCCGTCGCAGCCGAGGTGCCGGTGGCGCTGGTCTACAACGGCATCTCCTACGCCGTGATGATGGCGTCGCCGGCCGATCTCGAGGACTTCGCCCTCGGCTTCAGCCTGACCGAAGGCCTGGCCGGAGCGCCGTCCGACCTGACGGTGCAGGAGATCGTGGCCGATGACGAGCGCGGCATCGAGGTGCGGATGGCGCTGCGCGGCGAACACTTCACGCAGATGCTGCAGAAGGTGCGGAACAACACCGGCCGCACCGGCTGCGGCATCTGCGGCACCAGCGATCTCGACACCCTGCACGGCCGCAAGCGGCAAAGCCCGAAGCCGATCACGGTGGAGCGGGCGGCGATCCGCGCTGCGCTGGACGATCTTGACCGGTTCCAGGACGTCCGCAGCCGCACCGGCGCCGTGCATGCCGCGGCCTGGGTCGACATCCGCGGGCGGATCCAGCTGGTGCGCGAGGATGTCGGCCGCCACAACGCGCTGGACAAGCTGGTCGGCGCCCTGGCGCGGGCCGGCATCGACGGTGGCCAGGGCTTCTGCCTGATCACCAGCCGCTGCAGCTTCGAGATGGTGCAGAAGACGGCCGCCGCGGGCATCCCGCTGCTGGTCGCGATCTCCGCGCCCACCACTCTGGCGATCGACACGGCGAAGGCGGCCGGGGTGACGCTGATCGCCTTCGCCCGCGGCGACGGCATGACCGCCTACACCGATTTCTCCCCATTGCTACCAGCCAAGGTCGAGGCGGCATGAGCTCGGACAAGATCATCCGCATGGCGAACCAGATCGCCATCTTCTTCTCGTCCTACCCGAAGGACGAGGCGGTGGCCGGGGTGCGCAAGCACATCAAGGATTTCTGGGAGCCGCGGATGAAGGACCAGATCCGCGCCTATGTCGCTGCGAAGGACGAGAGCTTGAACCCGCTGGTGGTCGAGGCGATCGAGACCCTGCCGCGATAACCACGGGCCTCCGCACCTCTGGATGGACGCCGGGCCGCGGCTGACTATGATGGCCGCCGGGCAATGCCGGGGTCTCCATGGGGTCTATCACCGCGTCGGTCAAACGCTACGAAATCTGGCTCGGTGAGCAGCTCGGCCGGCAACTCGTGCAGGCCGATCTCGACCGCAAGCATCGCAAGATGGATGAAAGCGACTTCATCTTCCTGCGCGCCACCTGCTTTCGCTGGGCGGAGACGGTGCATGAGCTGTGCCCCGACCTGCTCGGCGCGCCGCCGGTGGTCTCGGTCGGCGATGCCCATCTCGGCAATTTCGGGCTGTGGCGGGATGCTGAGGGACGCCTGATCTGGGGCGTGAACGATTTCGACGAAGCCGCCGAAATGCCTTATGCGCTCGATCTCGTGCGGCTCGCCGTGAGCACCGTGCTCGGCCGTGCTGGCGCCGACACCGAAGAGGATATCTGCGCGCAAATCCTCAAAGGTTACACGAGGGGTCTGGCCAACCCCCACGCTATCGTGCTCGACCGCGACTACCTGTGGCTGCGCGAGCGGGTCGAGGTGTCGGAGAAGGAACGGGCAGGTTTCTGGGCGAAGATGGAGGTCCTCACCGCCGTGCGGCAACCGCCAAGACGCTACGCCAGAGCGCTCGTGGCCGCGATGCCCGATTCGAAGTTGGCCCTCGAGAAATGTGCCCGGCGCACCGCCGGCGCCGGCAGCCTCGGTCGCCCACGCTGGGTCGGGATCGCCCGG
>NZ_JBYRFX010000230.1:0-1547 GCF_057815775.1 Inquilinus sp. | reverse complement strand
GTGCCGGTCACGTCGACCTACGCGCTGACCAACGCGACGATGCCGTACGTGGTCAGGCTCGCCGACCAGGGCGTGCAGCGCGCCCTGAACGGCGACCCGGGGCTCATGCTCGGCCTGAACGTCGCGGGCGACGGGCGCATAGGTGACCTGGCCGGCCGAGGCGCTCGGCCGCGCGGTCGCCGCCTAGCTGTAAGTCCCAAGCAGGTTGTTCAGTCGGGTGATGGTTGTCGCTCGGCCGATGCCTGCGTGTCGTCGTCGATGGTTGTAGTGCCAGAGCCAGCCGTCAAGGGCTTGGGTGCGTTCGGCTGAGGATCCGTAGATGGCGCCGTAGGCCCAGCCGGCGAGCATGGTGCGGATGAAGCGTTCGGCTTTGCCGTTGGTCTGGGGGCGGCGGGGTCGGGTGCGGAGGTGGCGGATGCCGAGGGTGCGGCAGGCGATGGCGTGGATGGTGGCGATGTAGGGCGAGCCGTTGTCGGTCAGCAGCCGCTGGGTCTGGATGCCGTGGCGCTGGTAGAACCCGACCGCTCGACGCAGGAAGCCGATGGCGGTGGTGGCTTTCTCGTCGGTGAGGACCTCGGCGTAGGCCAGCCGGGTGGCGTCGTCGATGGCGACGTGCACGAACTCCCAGCCGACGGTGTTGCGGCGCTTGCCCGCGGCGTCGGTGAACGTACGGTTGTAATGCGAGCCGCCGCCGAAGATCCGCTTGCCCGCGCCGCCCTGGATGCGTCCGAGCTTCTTGACGTCGATGTGGATCAGCTCGCCCGGGCGTTCGCGCTCGTAGCGCTGGGCGGGCTCCAGGCCGAGCCGGCCCAGCTTGCCCATCCCCTCGCGCTTGAGGACGGCCGAGACCGTCGACAGCGGCCGGTCCAGGAGCTCGGCGATCTCCGGCCCGCTGAAGCGGATGCGTCGCAAAGCGACGATGACCTCGACCGGCTTGGCATCGGTCTTGTTGGCCACGTGCTTGGGCGCTGAGGAGCGATCCAGCAGGCCGGCCGCTCCCTCCGCCCGCCAGCGGGCCAGCCATTTCGCGGCGGTTCTGGGGGTTACGCCTGCGGCGTTTGCGGCCCGCTGAACGGGCCATCTCTTGATCTCAATTCGATCAACCAGCAACTGCCTGCCGATCGGACTGAGCCGCGCGTTAGCGTGAGACTTCATCCGGTGTCTCCTTGGGACTGGGGCTTCGCAACCACCAGCCTCCAAGGAGGCCCGGATGAACAACGTGCCTAGGAACTACAGCTAGCCGCCTGCCCGAGCCGCTGCGGATGGTCCTCGTCACCCGGCGTGGGACCGTCCGCACCCTGCAACGCGGCGGCGAGCTGGCCGGTGCCGCCGCGGTCGCGTGCGTGCGCGCCTTCGCCGACGACCCCTTCCTCGGGCCGTGGCGGGCGCGGCCGGGCAAGGTCGTGTTGCGGGCCCGCGGCGGCCAGTGGGACGAGATCCTCGCCCAGCCGCACGTGATCGCCGGGGATCCCGACGGTGAGTCCGTCATCGCGCTGCCGCCGCGACCGCGCAGCCTGCGCCCCGAGGCCCTGGACCGGATGCAGGCG
>NZ_JBYRFX010000229.1:0-9276 GCF_057815775.1 Inquilinus sp. | reverse complement strand
TGCCGACGCGGCTGGCGCGCCAGGGCGAAAGCGGCCTGGCCGTCGCCGCCTGGCTGCGGAACCAGCCACAGGTGGCGGCCGTCTACCATCCCGCCCTGCCCGGCTGCCCGGGCCACGACCTGTGGAAGCGGGATTTCAGCGGCGCCTGCGGCCTGTTCGCCTTCGCGCTGAAACCTGGGCCCGAAGCGGCGGTGAACGCCTTCCTGGACTCTCTGGACCTGTTTGGACTGGGGTTCTCGTGGGGCGGGTTCGAGAGCCTGGCCATCTCCTGCGATCCGCAATTGGGCGCTCGGCGATTCCCCAAGGACTACGGCGGGCCGCTGATCCGCCTGCACGTGGGGCTGGAGGAGCCGGAGGACCTGATCGCCGACCTTGCCCAGTCGCTGCAGCGGATCGGGCCCGTCCTTTAAGAGGCCGTTTGGTAAGAAACCGTTTGGGAATGCGCTAGCGTGAGTCGGCTGGTGGTGGTGTCGAGAACCGGCGCGCAGCGGACGTTTGGTCCGTGAGCACCGGAAGCGGAGACACCGCCATCAGGCGGCCGCGCCAGTAGCATTCCCGGACGGTCTCTAGGCCGCGGGCAGGCAGGCGGGGCCAGCCGGTTCGAAGCTCTTGTAGGTCAGGATGAATTCCTGGTGGCCCAGCGTCTCCGAACAGGTGCGCTGGCCGGCGCCGACGCCTTGGATCAGGCCGAGGATCTCGTCACCGACCTCATCCAGCGTGGCCGCCCCTTCCAGGATGCGGCCGGCATTGACGTCCATGTCGTCCTCCAGCTTCCGGAACGTGTCCGGATTGGCGCAGATCTTGATCACCGGCGAGATGGCGGAGCCTGAGACCGAGCCGCGACCGGTCACGAACAGCACGACATGGCAGCCGGACGCGATCAGCTCCACGATCTCGGCATTGTCGGAGATGTTCGGGAAGCCGAAGCGGACCTCGCCATCCGGCACCACATCCATGAGGTAGAGGCCCGAACGCGGCGGGATATCGCCCGGCTTGATCAGGCCCGTGATCTGCGACGAGCCGGATTTGGCATAGGCGCCCATCGATTTCTCCTCGATGGTCGACAGCCCGCCATCGGCGTTGCCGGGCGCGAAGCTGCCATAGCCGAGGGTGGCGTAGTAGCGGGCAGCCTTGGCCACCGAGGCGCGCAGCTCGTCCGCCAGACCCGGCGTTATGGCGCGGGAGGCCATGATCTCCTCACAGCCAATCAGCTCGCCCGTCTCCTCGAAGATGCAGGTCGCCCCGGCCTCGATCAGCCGGTCGAAGGCCCGCCCGGCGGCCGGGTTGCCGGTGAGGCCGCTGGTGCCGTCCGACCCACCGCAGATCGTGCCGACGATCAGCTCGTCGAGCGCCATCGGCACCGTCGGCTGGGCGGCAAGGTGCTGCAGCTGCTCGGCGACCCAGGCAGTGCCCGCGGCGATGGTCCGGCGCGTGCCCCCATCGTTCTGGATGGTCAGGGTGTGCACCGGCCGGCCGCTGGCCTCGACCACCGACGCCAGGGAGAACTTGTTGAAGCTTTCGCAGCCCAGCGACAGCAGCAGCACCGCCCCGACATTGGGATGGGTGCACAGCCGTTCCATCATCCGCTGGGCATAGGGGTTCGGATAGCAGCCGGGAAACCCGATCAGGTGGACGTCCTGGTCTCGGAAGCCGAGCGTGATCTCGCGCCCGACATGATGGGCACATTCGACGAGATAGGCGACCACCACGACGTTGCGAATGCCCTTGCGGCCGTCGGACCGCAAATACCCCATCATCTCAGCCGGCATTCTTCGTCTCCTTAGCGGGCCCGGACACCAGGTGCGTCGCCGTATAGTCGCTCTTGATGTTGTGGACATGGACGTGTTCGCCCGGGGCGATCGCCGCCACGGCCGACCCGATCGGCGCGCCGTATTTCAGGATCTTGTCGCCCGGTGCGATCGCCCGCCGCGCCACCTTGTGGCCGCGCGGCACGGTGATGCCGAGGCGCACGGCCACACCCATCAACCGCACCACGGTGTCGGCCGGGATCAGCTCACGCGCCACCAGGATGGTGTCGGCCGGGTGCAACAGCAGCAATCGCTCGTCCGTTGTCTCAGCTGGTATCGCCATGATCCGCCCTCCCTGCCCGCTTAGAACCCGACCAGCGCGCCGCCATCCACCACCAGGGTCTGGCCGGTGACATAGCCTGCCGCCCGGGACGCCAGGTAGACGCAGGCCCAGCCAATATCCTCGGGATTGCCGACCCGCTGCATCTGGATGCGCCCCAGGATCTTGGCCAGCCGCGCCGGGTCGCCGCTGGTCGCCTTGCGGAACAGCTCAGTGTCGATCCAGCCGGGCGCCACGGCGTTGACCCGGATGCCCCGGCCCGCATATTCGGCGGACAGCCCGCGCACCACGCCGGTGAGGGCGGATTTCGCGGCGGTGTAGCTCAGCACCAGGGGCTGGCCGATGAAGGAGGTCATCGAGGCGATGAACTGGATGTTGCCCCGGCCGCGCAGCAGCTGGCCGCGCAGCACCTCACGCGTCAGCTCCAGCGCACCGCGCAGATGCACGTCCAGCACCGCGTCGAGGTCATCCAGCGTCGATTCCTCGAATGGCTTCTTCACCGTGTTGCCGGCATTGTTGACCAGGATGTCGATCGGCCCATGCGCCGCCTCCACCTCCCGCACGAAGCCGGCGATGGTCTCCGCCGCCTGCAGGTCGAGGGGCGCGGCCACCGCGCCAGCACCGATGGTTCGCACAGCCTCCTCCAGCACCTCACGTCGGCGGCCGGCCAGGACCACCTGGGCTCCGGCATCGGCCATCGACCGGGCGATCGCCAGGCCGATGCCGGAGCCGCCGCCGGTGATCAGGGCACGCTGCCCGGCCAGGCCGAACGCCTGGCGCCAGGCTGTCGTCATCGGTTCATCACTCATCGGGCGATCACCAGCTTGAGGACGCTGTCGCGGTTGCGGTCCCAATAGTCCAGCGCGTCTTCGGCCTCCGCGAACGGCACCAGGCGCGTGATCAGGGCATCGGCCTCAAGGCCAGCGCCTTCGAGATAGGCGATGACCGCCCGGAAATCCGCCGGCAGTGCGTTGCGCGAGCCCAGGATATCCAGCTCCTTCAGGTTGAACAGCTGGGTCTGGTACGTCACCGGCGCCTTGGCATAGCCGATATAGGCCACCCGCCCGGCGAAGCAGGCCAAGTCGATGGCCTGGGTGAAGGTGGCCGGCAGCCCGACTGCCTCGATCACCACATCGGCGCCGTCCCCGCCGGTGACGGCCCGGACGGACGCGGCGACGTCCTCACCGGCGGCGACGCAGCCATGAGCCGCGCCGAAACGCCGGGCCAGATCGACCTTCGCGGCGCTGACATCGACGGCGACGACCTCCGCCCCCGCCGCCGCGGCGGCGATCACCGCGCCCATGCCGATCATGCCGCAGCCCAGCACCACGACCCGGTCCGCCCGCTGCACCCGGCCGCGGGCGACGGCGTGGAACCCGACCGACAGCGGCTCGACCAGGGCCAGGTGCCGCGGCTGCAGCGTGTCGTTGAGGATCAGCTTGCCCGCCGGGACGACAATTTCATCGGCCAGGCCGCCATCCTGCTGCACCCCCAGCGTGCGGTTGTCGCGGCAGGCATTGGCACGGCCAGCCCGGCAGGCGCTGCACCGGCCGCAGCTGGTGTAGGGCACCACGACCACGCGGCGGCCCAAGGCGAACTCCGGCCCGACGCCGGCCCCGGCCTCCAGGATCTCGCCGCCGATCTCGTGTCCCGGGATCCGCGGCAGCTGCACCAGCGGGTTCAGCCCCTTGAAGGTGTTGTAGTCGCTGCCGCACAGCCCGACATGGCGGACCGAGATTCGGACCTCGCCCGGCCGGGGCCGGACATCGGGGATGGTGTGGAAGCGCGTGCGGCCCTCGGCCTCGATCATCAGTGCTTTCATCATGAGGCTTTCTCGAAGAGGCGGCCCTCGGTCGTGCCGGCCGAGACGGTGGAAGGTATGAGCGGCCGCAGGCCCAGGATGACGCCGACCACCGCCGCGATGCCGATCGCCCCGGCCAGCACGAAGGCTGCGGCGAAGGAGCCGGTCCATTGCACGATGAAGCCGGTGATCAGCGGACCGAACAGCCCGCCAAGATTGGCCAGCATGTGGTTGAAGCCGCTGACGCTGCCGATGCAGTCGGGCTCGACCAGGTCCTGCACCACGATCCAGGGCACCACGGCCGCGAGATACATGAACAGCACGGCCAGCGACATCAGCGTCACCGCGCCGGTGACGGTGGACACCACCCCGGCGAAGCCGACACAGACCGAGGACAGGCCCAGGAAGCCGCCCAGCATCAGCTTGCGGGACAGCAGCCGGTCCATCCGCGTCGCCGCGAAATCCGTCAGGAAGCCGCCGGCGACGATGCCGCCCGCGCCGAGGATCCAGGGGATGGCGGAGACGATGCTCATGTTCGCGATGCTGAGCTGCCGGGCGGTGACGAGGTAGCTGGGGAACCAGGACAGGAAGAAATACAGGATGTAGTTGATGGCGAAGAAAGCAAACGCCGTCGCCAGCAGCGCTGGCTGGCGCACATAGAAGCCGAGCGGCAGCCGGAGCCCCGCCTTGCCGGAAACCGGGGCCGCGGCCTCCTGCCCCGGCGGCCGGTCCTTGGCCCACAGCGCCCAAATCACCGCCAGGACCAGGCCGACGGCGCCGAAGGCGATGAAGGAGAAGCGCCAGCCATAGGTCAAGGCGAGATAGCCGACCAGCGGGCCGGCCACCGCCGCGCCCAGCGGGTTGCCGGCATTGCCGATGCCGACGGCGCCCGCCGCCTCCGACGGCTTGAACCAGTTGCTGGTGATCTTGTTGACCAGCGAGCTGGCCGGCCCTTCCGCCGCGCCGAACAGCACCCGCAGCACGATCATCGAGGTGAAGCTGAACGCACCGGCCAGGGCGGCGCAGAACAGGGACCACAGGGCGAGCGACAGCCCGAACACCCGCTTGGCGCCGAACCGGTCGGCCGCCATGCCGCCGACGAAGTTGAACAGCGCATAGCCGACCGAAAAGGCGCTGAACAGGATGCCCAGATCGGCCGGATCGATGTGCAGATCCTGGCTGAACATGGGCGCTGCGATGCCGAAGGCGGCACGGTCGGTGTAGTTCACCGCGCCGCAGGCAGCCAGAAACAGCACGATTCCCCAGCGGTTGTTCCGCATGGCGCGTTTGCTCCCGATGCGGGCCGCCGCTGCGGGCAGCCCAATCTTTGCTTTGATCCGGCCTTTGCTTTGGTCCGGAGAGGACCGGCCTACATGATGCCGGTCTGCTCGTAGATGGCTTCCGTCCGCTCGCCGCCATCGATCATACGGCGCACCGCATCCTCGCCGCGGACCTTGTTCAGGGCCGCCTGCACCACATCGGCAGCGTGATCCTTCGGTATGATCACCACGCCGTCGATGTCGCCGACCACGATGTCGCCGGGCATCACCCGGACGGCGTTGGGGAATTCGATCGGGCAGTCAAAGTCGATGACCCGGCCGCGCAGGCGCTGATCCTGGGCATAGGATCCGGCCGAGAACACGGGGTAGCCGAGCTGCCGGATCTCCCGCGTGTCGCGATGGAAGCCGTCGAGCACGGCGCCGGCCGCCCCCAGCGCCTTCGCCCGGGTGCTCATCAGCCCGCCCCACAGGGCATAGCGCGGCGATGCGCCTGTCGTGATGTAGACATCGTCCGGCTTCAGGCCGTCCAGGGCGCGGAACATCAGGCCGAAGGGCTCCGCCTGGCCGCGCGCGGCGACATGCTCGCCATGGCAATCCGCCTCCAGCACCGGCATCGCCCGCCCGGCCAGCACCGCGTCGCCCGGCAGCAGCTGGCGAACCTCCGGCGGCAGGAACTGGTGGCGCAGGCCGGCGACATCCAGCACATCGCCGATCACGGCGGTGAATAGCTGGGTCCGGATGGTCTGCAGCAGCGCGTCGTCAACGGGCATCGGATGTCCTTCCCTGTTTCTCAGTTGGGCCCTGCCCCTCGGTCGGGGAGCCGGCATTGCGATACAGCGCGGCCAGCGCGTCGTCGAAATGACTGGTCATGGCCGCGGCGGCCCGTTCGGCGTCGCCGGCCGAGACCGCCTCGACGATGGCGACGTGCAGGCGCTGGACCCGGTCGAGTTCGGCGGCGCCGAAGCGATGGCGCAGGCCGACCGTCATCGAGGCTTCGAACGCCCCCCGGCAGCCATCGACCAGCACGACGTAGAACGGGTTCTCCGAGGCGCGGGCCAGCGCCATGTGGAACGCCATGTCGAGCTCGACATAGGCGTTGGGCTGGTCGATGCAGGCGGCCATGCGATCGACCAAGCCGCCGAGTTGCCCGGCCATTTCGGGGCCACGCCGCTGCGCCGCCAGGCCGGCCATCGAGATCTCGATGCCCCGCCGCACCTCCAGGATCTGGCGCGCCTCGCCCTGGCCGGTCAGCACCGCATCCTCGAAGAAGCGCTGGACGACGCTGCCCTGCAGCCCGCTGACGCGCGGATAGCGCCCGGCCCCCGCTTCGATCAGCCCCAGGGCGGACAAGGTCTTGGAGGCTTCGCGCACGATCGGGCGGCTGATGCCGAGCGTCCGGCTGATCTCGGCCTCGCTGGGCAGCCGGTCGCCCGGCATCAGGCGGTTGGCCACGATGTGGTCGCGGAGATAGGCCTCGACCTGGTCGGAGAGGCCGGCCCCCGGCGAGGGAGGGCGGCCATCGGCGCGCAACGGCATCGGCGATGTCCTGGCAAGCTGACTCGTCAAACCTGTATGACAAGTATGACTAGACAGGTCCGGGCGGTCCGTCAAGCGGCGGCGATCTCATCGTCGGTCTTGTGGAGACAGGCCGCCCCTCCGTGGGGCGCCGGACGATTGCCCGTTGCCCAATACCCACCGCCAAGGCGTTGATATGACGTCCAAATGTCATGTTGCAATTGCAACAGGATTGATCTGGCGCCGCCTTCGGCTTTGCCATACATACCCGACCAGAGGGACTCGGAAGTAGATCTGAGCGGCCTCCGAGATTGGCTGGAGTCACGATGGCAGATCGTAAGCTCACCGAAGCGCAGTCTGAGATTTTTCTTGCCCATCACTTAAGTAGCAAGAACTCATATTTGATCGGTGAGTCACTCAAGATACTCGGCCCCGTAGAGAAAAATATTTTCATAGACGCGCTACATTCGATTGTTGCGGAGATTGATAGTTTTTTTCTAAAATTTGATGCAATTGAATTAAATGATGCCCATGCCGTCGACTGCGCGAACAACAGAATTAACCCGGAATATTTGGATTTCAGCGAAGAAGAACACCCGCACACATCAACCGAGATTTGGATAGGCCAAGCCATTTCGGAATCAATAGACCCGGAATTGGGCCCTCTATTCCAATTTTGCTTGATCAAAAAATCCGAGACCTGCCACGTCTTCTTTCACAAATACCACCACCTCATCATGGATGGAGTGGGGATGGGGCTCGTCGCCAGGCGACTCTCCGAACTCTACAACGCCGCGGTCGAACGGCAACCGGCCGCGCCACGCTGGTTCGGCCCCTTCCGGGCGGTGCTGGACGACGATGCGGCCTTTGTCGGCTCCGCTCGGGAGGCGGCGAGTCTCGATTTCTGGCAGTCGAAGCTTTCGGGATGGACCGGCCCGATCCAGCTTGAGGGCATGGCCGAGTCGCCGGCGGGCGGGACATTGCGGCACTGGCTCGAGCCCCTGCCGCCGCAGGAGTCCGTCATGGGACAGGGCTTCGCCGTCACCGCGATTGCCGCTGTCGCCATCCTGCTGCACCGGCTGACCGGCGAGACCGACCTGGTCCTGAGCCTCCCGGTGACGGGGCGGAGCAAGGCGACCCGCCTCGTGCCGGCGATGCTCAGCAATGTCCTGCCGCTGCGGCTGGCGATCGACCCGCAGGCGACGGACGAGGATCTGGCGCGGCATGTCGCGGCGGAGATGCGTGCTTTGCTGCGCCACGGCCGCGTGCGCGGCGAAAAGATCCGGCGCGAGATCCTGCAGGGCCGGGCCAGGACCTTCGGCCCGTCCGTCAACATCATGGATTTCGACTACGACATCGCCTTCGACAAGGCGCCCGTGACCGCCCGCAACCTGTCGATCGGCGCGGTCGACGACCTGACCTTCTCCTTCTACCGGCGCTCGGAGCGTGACGAGATGGAGATCGGCCTCGATGCCGATGCGTCGCTTTGGGATGCGGCCGGGCTGCAGGGTCTGGGCGGCCGCCTGCTCCAGGTGATGCAGGCCATGGCCGACAACCCCGGCCGGCGTATCGGCGACATCGAGCTGCTGACCCGGGAGGAGCGCCAGCGCCTGCTGGTCGAGTGGAACCACTCCGCATTGCCCCTGCCCGAAGCGACCCTGCCGCAGCTGTTCGAACAGCAGGTGCGGCGTAGCCCCGAGGCGACGGCGCTGGTGTTCGAGGGAATCAGTCTCAGCTATGGCGACATCAACGCCCGGGCCAACCTCCTCGCCCATCACCTGATCGGCCTCGGCGTCGGACCCGAGGATCGCGTCGCCCTCGCCCTGCCGCGTTCGATCGAACTCGTCGTCGCCCTTCTTGCCATCCTCAAGGCCGGCGCGGCGTATCTCCCCCTCGACCCCGACTACCCGGTCGAGCGGCTGCGCTTCATGCTCGCCGATGCCAGGCCCAGGGCAATGATCACCATCGGCGATGCCCTGCCGGCAGAGGGCGTGCCTGTCATCCGGCTCGATCGCCTGGATATCGCCGGACCAGGCACCGATCCCACCGATGCCGACCGGGTGGCGCCGCTGTCGCCCCACCACCCCGCCTATGTCATCTACACCTCGGGCTCCACCGGCACCCCCAAGGGCGTCGTCGTCCCGCACCAGAATGTCGTCCGGCTGTTCGGTGCCACCCAGGACCGCTTCGGCTTCGGCGAGGCCGATGTCTGGACCCTGTTCCACTCCACCGCCTTCGACTTCTCGGTCTGGGAAATCTGGGGCGCCCTGCTCCATGGCGGCAGGCTCGTCGTCGTGCCCTATCTCGTCAGCCGCTCGCCCACGGCCTTTCTCGAACTCCTCGCCCGCGAGCAGGTCACGGTGCTCAACCAGACGCCTTCGGCCTTCTACCAGCTCGCCGAGGAAGACCGCGCCCGTCCCGAGCTGCAGGCTGGTCAGAGCCTGCGCTTCGTCATCTTCGGCGGCGAGGCCCTCGACCTTCAGCGACTGCGGCCCTGGTACGATCGCCACGGCTATGACCACCCGACCCTGGTCAACATGTACGGCATCACCGAGACCACGGTGCATGTCACCCAGCTTGCCCTCGACCAGG
>NZ_JBYRFX010000228.1:0-9983 GCF_057815775.1 Inquilinus sp. | reverse complement strand
GATCACCTGCGAGCATGGCGGGCGCCGGGTCAGCCGCACCGAGCATGACGGGACGGTGACGACGCTGGCCGACACATGGAATGGCAAGCGGCTCAATTCGCCCAATGATGCGGTGGTGAAGTCCGACGGCTCGATCTGGTTCACCGACCCCAGCTACGGCATCGATTCCGACTATGAGGGCAACAAGTCGGTGGGCGAGATTGGTGGCTGCAATGTCTATCGTATCGACCCGGTGAGCGGCGCGGTCGAAGCGGTGATTACCGACATGGTGCGGCCCAACGGCCTCGCCTTTTCGCTCGACGAGAGCCAGCTCTATGTCGCCGATACGGGGGCGACGCATGGCGCGGCGCATGCCAAGCACATCAGGCTGTTCGACGTGCATGGTGCGACCGTCTCGGGGGGGCGGGAATTTGCCGTCTGCACCGCCGGGCTGTTCGACGGCTTCCGGGTCGACCATCACGGCAACATCTGGACCAGCGCCGCCGACGGCGTCCATTGCTACACCCCCGACGGCACGCTGATCGGCAAGATCAAGGTGCCGGAGGTGGTGGCCAATGTCTGCTTCGGCGGCGTCAAGAAGAACCGCCTGTTCATCTGCGCCACCACCTCGCTGCGCGCGGTCTACCTGAACACGCGCGGCGTGCAGACGCCCTGACCATCCGGCCCGCCCTTCGCGCCCTGCCGCGGATCGCGGCCAGCCCCGCCGCCGGCATGCTGCTCATGCTGGCGGCGATGGGCAGCTTCACCACCATGGACACCGTGTCCAAGGCGCTGACCGGCCGCTACGACCCGATCCAGGTGACATGGGCGCGCTATACCTTCCATGCGCTGCCGATGCTGCTGATCGCGGGGCCGGCCTCGCTCCGGCGGATGGCCGCGACAGGCAAGCCAGTGCTGCAGCTGGGGCGGGCCCTGGCGCTGCTGGCCTCCGCCATCCTCGCCATCGTCGGCTTCAGCCTGATGCCGCTGGCCGATCTGTTCGCGATCAACTTCGTCTCGCCGCTGCTGGTGATCGTGCTGTCGGTGCTGTTCCTGGGCGAACGGGTCGGCCCGCATCGCTGGGCCGCGGTGGTGGCGGGCTTCGCCGGCATGCTGATCATCGTCTGGCCCAGCGGCGACGGCGTCGGCATCGTCGGCGGCCTGGTCGCCTTCGGGTCGGCGCTGTTCTGGGCGATCGGCCTGGTCGCCACGCGGCGGCTGGATGGCGAGGATCCCCGCACCACCCTGTTCATCACGGCCCTGGTCGGCACGGTGCTGCTGAGCCTGGCGCAGCCCTTCGTCTGGACGCCGCCCGATGCCACCGGCTGGGCCCTGATGGTGGCCATGGGGCTGCTCGGCCTGCTGTCGCACACCCTGCTGATCGCGGCCTTCGGCCAGGCCCCCGCCTCCGCCCTGGCGCCGTTCCAGTACAGCCAGCTGCTCTACGGCCTGGTCTTTGGCTGGCTGGTGTTCGGCGACGTGATCGGCGCCCGCCCGGCCCTGGGCTGCGCCGTCATCGTTGCCGCCGGCGCGTATGTCTGGTGGCGGGAGCGGCAGGTCCCGGGCTGAGCTGGACCAGATTGTCCGATCGATCGGTCAGCGAATGATTCCTCTTCAGCGCGGTGCCGTCCGGGTGTCGGTCGCCACCCAGTTCTCCTCCCAGGTCTTGCCGCCGTCGGCGGAGAAGGACTGCACGAAATGATAGACATCCGGTGCCATGGGCAGGATCTCGAAGCGGACCAGCACGGCGCGGCCGTCGTCGAGGAAATCCTGGCCCTGGAACATGCCGCGGCCGTTCGTGAACCCGCCATACACCGGCGGCGTCAGCGTGCCGACCCGCGCATTGGAAAAGTGAAGGGCCCATTGCCGTGATTTCGGGTTGTACACGCGCAGGCTGAGGCCTTCGATGTGGTGCCCGGCGGCGCCGTCGGCCTCCAGCTCCAGCAGGTTCGCGCGCCCGTCCCAGACCTTGCTGACCGTCGAGGTGCCGTCGAAGGCGAGCCATTCGTCCGGGGACTCGCTGAGGGGCTCCACCAGGATCTTCATCTGCGTCTTCCAGGTGCCGATCTCGAAATCGAAATCATGCTGGCCATCGGATGGCGGGGTGACTGGCGCCGTGGCCGCCGTCTGCGCCAGCGCCGGCGGCGCGAAGATGACCGCACAGGCCAGCAGGCCTGCGAAAATCGGGTGAAACGTCGGACACGCCGGCATGGGGCTCTCCCGAATCTGGATGATGAGCCAATCTAAGCGGACAGTGGTAATGTCAAAATCACCACTTGACGCGCAAATGCCATGACCACTTTGCATCTGCCCATCGACCGGTCCGGCGGCGTGCCGCTGCACCGGCAGATCTATGACGGCATCCGCGGGGCGATCCTGGCGGGCGCGTTGCGGCCGGGCCAGCGCATCCCGTCCACGCGCGCCCTGGCCGTCGAACTGGACGTGTCGCGCCTGCCGGTGCTGGCCGCCTACGACCAGCTGCTGCACGAGTGCTATCTCGAGGGCCGGGCGGGGTCGGGCACCTATGTCAGCCGGGCGCTGCCCGATGAGCTGCTGCACTCGCAGCCGGTGCCGGATGGGGCGCCGCCGGCGCCCCGGATCCCGCCGGAACGCGACTATGGCGGCTTCGCCCCGTTCCGCACCAGCCTGCCAGCGCTGGACCGGTTCCCGCATGTCGCCTGGGCGCGGCTGGTGGCACGCCATGCACAGCGGCTGCCGCTGGCGCACATGGCCTATGGCGATCCGGCGGGGCTGCCGGCGCTGCGTGCGGCGATCGCCGACCATCTGCGCGCCGCCCGCGGGGTTCGCTGCAGCGCCGAGCAGATCCTGATCGTGTCCGGCTCGCAGGCGGCGCTGCGCATCGCCGCCGCGACGCTCCTCGCCCCTGGCGACGGCGTGGCGGTGGAAGAGCCGGGCTATCCCGGTGCGCGTGCGGCCCTGTCAGCCGGCGGAGCGCGGCTGCTGCCGATCCCGGTCGACGACGGGGGCATCGACATGGATGCGCTGCGGCGCACCGGCCGCGTGCGCGCCGTGTATGTCACGCCCTCGCACCAGTATCCGCTCGGCATGTCGATGACCGCGGCGCGGCGGCTGGCGCTGCTGGACTGGGCCCGGCGCGAAGACGCCTGGGTGCTGGAGGATGACTACGACAGCGAGTACCGCTATGTCAGCCGCCCGCTCGGCGCGCTGCAGGGCATGGATGCGCATGGCCGGGTGATCTATATCGGCACCTTCAGCAAGGTGATGTTTCCCGCATTGCGGATCGGCTACCTCGTGGTGCCGCCGCCGCTGCTGCAGGATGTCGTGCGGATGCGCCTGGCCTTCGATCTGTTCCCACCCACGCTCTACCAGTCGGTGCTCGCCGAATTCCTGGGCGAAGGACATTTCACGCGGCATCTGCGCCGCATGCGGGGCGTGTACCAGACGCGGCGCGCAGCCCTGCTCGACGGCCTGGCGCAGCATTGCGGCGACCGCCTGGTCGTCCACAATGCCGATGCCGGGCTGCATGTCGCCGTCCTGCTGCCCGAGGGGCTCGATGACACCAATCTCGTCCGGCGCATGGGCGAGCGCGGCCTGACGGCAACGGCGCTGTCCACCTGCTACGCGGGCACGGTGCGCCGCAGCGGGCTGCTGCTCGGCTTCGGCGGTTCGGACGAGCGCAGGTTGCAGGGGGCCACGCGGGTGCTGGGCGAGATTCTTGGCGCGCAGCCTTCTCTTCGGAACCCTATCCCCTGACGTAGTCCGGGAACCGGGCACGGATCTCGTCGGCCTCCGCCAGCGTTCCCGACAGGTGCCGGCGCAGCGCATCCTGCGCCCGGTCCGGGTCGCCCGACGCGATGGCGTCCAGGATTCCGGCATGGTCGTCCAGGATCGACTGCCCCTTGCCCGGCACCGGCAGGTGCAGCCGCCGCAGCCGGTCGAGATGGCCGCTGCGGCTGCGGATCAGGGCCCAGAGATCGGGCACCTCCGCCGCCTCGCAGAGCTGGCGGTGGAAGGCCTGGTCGGTCTCGGCGAAGCTCGCGAAATCCTGGGCGTCGAGCATCACCCGCTGGCGCGCGATCAGCGCCTGCAGCCGCGGCACGAACGGCCGGTCGGCCCGCAAGGCCAGCGCCCGCACCACCTCCAGCTCGACCGACCGCCTGAGGAAATGGGCCTGCCGGGCCAGCGGCAGATCGATCGGGCTGACCACGGTGGCGTGCTGCGGGAAGATGTCGACCAGCCCCTCCTCCGCCAGCTTCAGCAGCGCGTCGCGGATCGGCGTCTGGCTGACCCCGAACTGCGCCATCAGCTCGTTGCGCGCCAGCACGGTGCCGGGGGCAAGGCTCAGTGCAATGATCTGCTCGCGCAGCCGTTCGAACACCTGCGGCGCCGCCTGTCGGGCGCGGTCGAGCGGCAAGGGCTGGATCGCCGTCACGGTCATGCTGCCCCGGTCATGCTGCTGAAATCCCCCTCCGCCGCCGCCTCGATTTGAGCCGGTCGGGCCCCCGCCCGCAACCGCGATCATAAACTGGCTTGGCGGCCGATGCACTAATGCATTAGTGTTTCACTGACTCGCAACCGATGGCGTGGGAAGACCCAGGCGGATCGACGCCCGGAGCCGGAGCAACCGGCCGGGGATCGCCGCGCCGAAATGTGGAGGAACGCGAATGAATTGGATGCGCCGCTGCGCCGCCGCACTGGCCCTCGCCGGCACGCTTGCCGCGGGGTCCCAGGCCATGGCCCAGGAGAAGACCGAGATCACGATTTCGCGCCAGCCGGGGATTCTGTACCTGGCCGCGCACATCATGGAAAAACAGCAACTGGTCGAGAAGCAGGCTGCCGCGCTGGGCCTGCCGGATCTGAAGGTGAACTGGATCACCTTCTCGGGCGGCGGCGCCCAGACCGATGCGCTGCTGGCCGGCGGCGTCGACATCGTCAACACCGGCGTCGGCAACCTGCTGCTGTTGTGGGACCGCACCCGCGGCAAGGTGAAGGGGATCGTCGCCTCCTCCGCCCTGCCCGTCACCCTGATCAGCCGCAACCCGGCCCTGAAGACGCTTCAGGATTTCGGGCCGACGGACAAGATCGCGGTGCCGACCGTCAAGATCTCGACCCAGGCGATCCTGCTGCAGATGGCGGCGGCCCAGGCCTTCGGTCCCGACCAATGGGCCAGGCTGGACGGCAACACGGTGCAGCTCGGCCACCCCGATGCGGCGGCGGCCCTGGCCAACCCGCAGCATGAGGTGACCAGCCACTTTTCCGCCCCGCCCTTCGATTATTTCGAGCTGAAGTCGATCCCCGGCATCCATGTCGTGCTGCGCTCGCCCGACATCATCGGCGGCCCGCTGACCCAGGCGCAGTTCTTCACCACCACCGCCTTCGCCGACGCCAACCCCAAGGCGATCCTGGCGGTCAAGGCCGCGACGCTGGAGGCGATCGACTACATCCACAAGGACACGCGCGGCGCGGTCGAGATCTATCGCCAGGTCACCGGCGACAAGACCAGCGTCGACGATTTGCTGGACATGCTGAAGCAGCCGGGAATGATGGATTTCATCGCCGCGCCGCAGGGCACGATGAAGTTCGCCGAGCACCTGTACAAGATCGGCACGCTGAAGACCGAAGCGAAGGCCTGGACCGACTACTACCTGCCGGTCGCGCAGGACCTGAACGGCAACTGAGATGACCCTGCTCGACGTCCGCGGCGTGACGCTGCGCTACAAGACGCCGTCCGTGCAGGTGACGGCGACCGAACGGGTCAGCTTCCAGGTCGACCAGTCGGACCGCTTCGTCCTGCTGGGGCCGTCGGGCTGCGGCAAGTCCACCCTTCTGAAGGCGGTCGGCGGCTATATGCGGCCCAGCGAGGGCGAGATCCGGATCAAGGACCGCGTGGTGACGCAGCCGGGCGCCGACCGGATGATGGTGTTCCAGGAGTTCGACCAGCTGCCGCCGTGGAAGACGGTGCTGGAGAACGTGATGTTCCCGTTGCTGGTGGCGCGCAAGCTGCCGCGCCGCGAGGCGGAGGAGCGGGCCCGGTCCTATATCGAGAAGGTCCATTTGACCCGGGCGGTCGACAGCTATCCGCACACCCTGTCGGGCGGCATGAAGCAGCGCGTCGCCATCGCCCGGGGCATGGCGATGGAGCCGGACATCCTGCTGATGGACGAGCCCTTCGCAGCCCTCGACGCGCTGACCCGGCGGCAGATGCAGGACGAGCTGCTGCAGCTGTGGCAGGACACGCGCTTCACCGTGCTGTTCGTCACCCATTCGATCGCCGAGGCGATCCGCATCGGCAACCGCATCCTGCTGTTGTCGCCGCATCCCGGCCGGGTCAAGGCCGAGGTGCGCGACGTCGACCAGGTCTCGTCCGAAGACGGCAGCACCGGCCAGCTGGAGCAGGAGATCCACCATCTGCTCTTCGCCGAGCCGGGACACAGGGAGTGAGCGGCATGGGCCAGGCCCGGATCCTGATGCGCGAGGCCGAGTCGGCCGCATCGCCCCAGATCAGTGCGGTCGAGCGCCGGCTGGGCATCGTCGAGCTGCTGTGGGGCAGCGCCTTCGTGCGCAAGACCGCGCTGATCGTGGTGCTGGCGGTGATCTGGCAGGTCTACGCCTCGATCCTCGACAACCCGCTGCTGTTCCCGACGCTGGGCGACACCATCT
Organism: Inquilinus sp.; assembly: GCF_057815775.1. Lineage (NCBI taxonomy): Bacteria > Pseudomonadati > Pseudomonadota > Alphaproteobacteria > Rhodospirillales > Rhodospirillaceae > Inquilinus > Inquilinus sp. The sequence continues at coordinate 3,362 of NZ_JBYRFX010000228.1, read as the reverse complement.
CGGCCATGATCGACGGCTTCGTCCATGGCCCGCTGGCGCTGCGGGCCTGGACCTCGATCAAGGTGCTGCTGATGGGCTATGCCGCCGGCATCGCCCTGGCGGCGACGCTGACGATCCTGGCGATCAACACCCGGATCGGCACCGATTTCCTCGAGACCATGACGGCGATGTTCAACCCGCTGCCGGCGATCGCGCTGCTGCCGCTGGCCCTGATCTGGTTCGGCCTGGGCAATGGCAGCCTGGTCTTCGTGCTGATCCATTCGGTGCTGTGGGCGGTGGCGCTGAACACCCATGCCGGCTTCCTCGGCGTGTCACCGACCCTGCGCATGGTCGGCCGCAACTACGGGCTGCGCGGGCTCGGCTATGTCATCCGCATCCTGGTGCCGGCGGCCTTCCCGTCGATCCTGACCGGGCTGAAGATCGGCTGGGCCTTCGCCTGGCGCACCCTGATCGCGGCCGAGCTGGTGTTCGGCGTGTCCTCCGGCCAGGGCGGCCTCGGCTGGTTCATCTTCGAGAACCGCAACCTGCTCGACATCCCCTCGGTGTTCGCCGGGCTGCTGACCGTCATCATCATCGGCCTGGTGGTCGAGAACGTGATTTTCCGCTCGATCGAACGCCGGACAGTGCGACGATGGGGCCTGCAGAATTGATCCCCTGCCCCAGCCACCGATCCTTCCCAGACGGCAGCGAGCCATGACCGACATTCCCCGCAAGACACCCGACACCCTCCGCAGCGCCCGCTGGTTCGCGCCCGACGACCTGCGCTCCTTCGGCCACCGCTCCCGCGCCATGCAGATGGGCTACGCGCCGGAGGACTGGGCCGGCCGGCCGGTGATCGCGATCCTCAACACCTGGTCCGACATCAACCCCTGCCACGCCCACTTCAAGACCCGGGTCGAAGATGTGAAGCGCGGCGTGCTGCAGGCCGGCGGCTTCCCGATCGAGCTGCCGGCGCTGTCGCTGTCGGAGAATTTCGTCAAGCCGACCACCATGCTGTACCGCAACCTGCTGGCGATGGAGGTGGAGGAGCTGCTGCGGTCCCACCCGGTCGACGGCACGGTGCTGATGGGCGGCTGCGACAAGACCACGCCCGGCCTGCTGATGGGCGCCACCAGCGCCGGCGTGCCGGCGATCTACATGCCGGCCGGCCCGATGCTGCGCGGCAACTGGAAGGGCAAGGTGCTCGGCTCAGGCTCCGACGCCTGGAAGTTCTGGGATGAGCGCCGGGCCGGCCACATCACGGCCGAGGACTGGGTCGACATCGAGGGCGGCATCGCCCGCAGCTATGGCCATTGCATGACCATGGGCACGGCCAGCACCATGACCGCGATCGCCGAGGCGATCGGCCTGACCCTGCCCGGCGCCTCCTCGATCCCGGCCGCCGATGCCGGCCACATCCGCATGGCCACCGCCTGCGGCCGCCGCATCGTCGAGATGGTGTGGGAAGACCTGGTGCCGGCGCGGATCCAGACCCGCGATGCCTTCGAGAACGCGATCGTGGTGGCGATGGCGATGGGCTGTTCGACCAACGCCATCATCCATCTCGTCGCCATGGCACGGCGGGCCGGTGCCGACATCTCGCTGGACGATTTCGACTCCGCCAGCCGGGTGGTGCCTGTTATCGGCAATGTCCGGCCCAGCGGCGACCTCTATCTGATGGAGGACTTCTTCTATGCCGGCGGCCTGCCGGCGCTGATGGAGCGGATCCGCGACCACCTGCATCTCGACGCCCTGACCGTCACCGGCCGCACCCTGGGCGAGAACATCGCCGGCGCCGAAGTCTACAACGATGACGTGATCCGCAGCGTCGACAACCCGGTCTATGCCGAGGGCGCGCTGGCGGTGCTGCGCGGCAACCTGGCGCCGGATGGCTGCGTCATCAAGCCCAGCGCCTGCGACACGCGCCTGTTGAAGCACACCGGCCCGGCGCTGGTGTTCGACGACTATCCCGCGATGAAGGCGGTGATCGACAGCGACGACCTCGACGTCACGCCGGACCATGTGCTGGTGCTGCGCAACTCAGGCCCCCAGGGTGGGCCGGGCATGCCGGAATGGGGCATGCTGCCGATCCCGAAGAAGCTGGTGAAGCAGGGCATCCGCGACATGGTCCGCATCTCCGACGCCCGCATGAGCGGCACCAGCTACGGCGCCTGCATCCTGCATGTCTCGCCGGAATCCTATGTCGGCGGCCCGCTGGCGCTGCTGCGCACCGGCGACCTCGTCACCCTCGACGTCGCCGCCCGCCGGATCGACATGGAGGTGTCGGACGAGGAACTCGCCCGCCGCCACGCCGAGCTGGCACCGCCGCCGCCCCGCTTCGAGCGCGGCTATGGCTGGATGTTCAACAAGCACATCCGCCAGGCGCATGAGGGCTGCGACTTCGACTTCCTTGAGACCAGCTTCGGCGCGCCGGTCGGCGAACCGGACATTTTCTGAAGCGGAGCCCGGCCATGAGCAGACAGAATGAATCGGCGGCCGGCTGGGTGCCGTCGACCCGGTACCCGGACCCGGCGGTGCAGGTGCTCGACCCCAGCTTTGCCCAATATCGGCTGGCATCGGCGGCGGTGGAGCGCATCGCCACCGGCTGCCGCTGGGCCGAGGGACCGGTGTGGTTCGGCGACCGCCGCGCCTTGCTGTGGAGCGACATCCCGAACGACCGGATCCTGAAGTGGGATGAGGAGACCGGCACGGTCAGCGCCTTCCGCCGACCGTCCAACTTTGCCAACGGCAACACGCGCGACCGCCTGGGGCGCCTCGTCACCTGCGAGCATCTCGGCCGCCGGGTCACCCGCACCGAGCATGACGGCAGCATCACCGTGCTGGCCGACGGCTCGGACGGCAAGCGGCTGAATTCGCCCAACGATGTCGTGGTGAAATCCGACGGCTCGGTCTGGTTCACCGATCCGACCTTCGGCATCGCCGGCAATTACGAGGGCCGCAAGGCGCCGGCCGAGCTGCCCGGCAACGTCTATCGGGTCGACCCTGAAGGGGCGCTGACGGTCGTCGCCGAGGATGTCGCGGGACCGAACGGGCTGTGCTTCTCGCCCGACGAGACCATCCTCTACCTCGTCGAATCCCGGGCGACACCGAACCGGCTGATCGTCGCCTATGACGTCGTCGATGGCGGCCGGCGCATCGCCAACCGCCGGGTGCTGATCGACGCCGGCCCCGGCACGCCGGACGGCCTGCGCGTCGACGTCGACGGCAACCTCTGGTGCGGCTGGGGCATGGGCAGCGACGAGCTCGACGGGGTGATGATTTTCAACCCCGAGGGCAAGCCGATCGGCCGGATCGCCCTGCCCGAGCGCTGCTCCAATCTGTGCTTCGGCGGCGAGATGCGGAACCGCCTGTTCATGGCCGCC
>NZ_JBYRFX010000227.1:0-7313 GCF_057815775.1 Inquilinus sp. | reverse complement strand
GGCCCAAAAGAAAAGGGCCCCTTGCGGGGCCCTTCCTCACATCACCGGAAGATCCGGATCAGTTCTTGGCTTTGTCGACCAGCTTGTTCTTGGCGATCCACGGCATCATCGCGCGCAGCTTCTCGCCGACCTTCTCGATGTCGTGCTCGGCATGGCGGCGGCGAGTGGCCTTGAAGCTGGCCTGGCCGACCTTGTTCTCGAGCATCCAATCGCGGGTGAAGCGGCCGGACTGGATGTCTTCCAGAACGCGCTTCATCTCCTTCTTGGTCTCTGCGGTGATGATGCGCGGGCCGGTCGAGTAGTCGCCGTATTCCGCGGTGTTGGAGATCGAGTAGCGCATGTTGGCGATGCCGCCTTCATACATCAGGTCGACGATCAGCTTGACCTCGTGCAGGCACTCGAAATAGGCCATTTCCGGCGCGTAGCCGGCCTCGACCAAGGTCTCGTAGCCGGCGACGATCAGGGCGGTCAGGCCGCCGCAGAGCACCGCCTGCTCACCGAACAGGTCGGTCTCGCACTCTTCCTTGAAGGTGGTCTCGATGATGCCGGCACGGCCGCCGCCGATGGCCGAGGCGTAGGACAGGCCGATGTCGAGCGCCGAGCCAGTGGCGTTCTGGTCGACCGCGATCAGGCAGGGCACGCCGCCGCCCTTCTCGTATTCGGAACGCACGGTGTGGCCGGGGCCCTTCGGCGCGACCATGAACACGTCGAGGTCCTTGCGCGCCTCGATCAGGTTGAAGTGCACGTTCAGGCCGTGCGCGAAGGCGATGGCGGCGCCTTCCTTCATGTTCGGCGCCAGGTCGCGGGCGTAGATGTCGGCCTGCAGTTCGTCCGGCGTGCACATCATCAGCACGTCGCCCCACTTGGCCGCGTCGGACGGCGACATAACGGTGAAGCCGGCGGCTTCCGCCTTCTTCACGGTCGCGCTCTCGGGGCGCAGGGCGATGCGCACGTCCTTGGCGCCGCTGTCGCGCAGGTTGGCGGCATGGGCATGGCCCTGGCTGCCGTAGCCGACGATCACGACCTTCTTGGACTTGATCAGGTTCACGTCCGCGTCGCGGTCATAGTAAACGCGCATAACTCTGGTCCTCTCACACGGGGGCCGGGCGGCCCGGCCTTTCTCAGACAAAACATACCACCAGCCGCCATGCAGCCGGCAGCGGGGGTGGTTAGGCGGCGTTCAGGAGCCCTTCGGGCCCCCGAGCGATGGCGACGACACCGGTCCGGCTGACATCGACCAGGCCGAGCGGAATCATCAACTGGATGAAGGCGTCGATCTTCTGGGACGAACCCGTCACCTCGAAGACGAAGCTTTCGGTGGTGGAATCGATGGCCCGGGCCCGGAACACATCGGCGATACGCAGGCTTTCGATGCGCTTGTCGCCGGCGCCGCGGACCTTGACCAGGGCAAGCTCGCGCTCGACCGCCGGCCCGTCCAGGGTCAGGTCGTGAACGCTGTGCACCAGCACCAGCCGGTCGAGCTGGGCCTTGATCTGTTCGATGATCATCGGCGTGCCCGATGTGACCACGGTGATGCGGGACAGCGTCCGCGCCGTGTCGACCTCGGCCACGGTCAGGCTTTCGATGTTGTAGCCGCGGCCGGAGAACAGGCCGATGACGCGGGCAAGGGCGCCCGGTTCGTTGTCGACCAGCACGGCGATGGTGTGGGTTTCGATGTGGGGCTGGGTCGTCATGCTCATTGTCCGAAGGTCACGAGACGAGGGTCGCGGCCGACCCATGAAGAAGGACCGGCCGCGGCGAAAGGGCGTCGTCGCGCCTTATACGAGCACCATCCCCTCCTCCGAGGTCGGCTTGGCGGCCTGGTCGCTGGGGCCCAGCAGGATTTCGTTGTGCGCCGCCCCGCCCGGGATCATCGGGAAGCACTTCTCCATCTTGGAGACCTGCATGTCCACGACGACCGGGCCGTCGATCCGCAGCATCTCGCGGATCACGTCGTCGGCTTCGCCCATGCAGGTGGCGCGCAGGCCGGTCAGGCCGAAGGCCTCGGCCAGCTTGACGAAGTCCGGCAGCGCCTCGGAATAGCTCTCCGAATAGCGCTCGCCATGCAGCAGCTCCTGCCACTGCCGCACCATGCCCATCCAGAAATTGTTGACGATGAAGATCTTCACCGGCAGCCGGTACTGGGCAATGGTCGACAGCTCCTGGATGTTCATCAAGGTCGAGGCTTCGCCGCCGACATCAATGACCAGCGCCCCGGGATGGGCGATCTGCACCCCGACCGCGGCCGGCAGGCCGTAGCCCATGGTGCCGAGCCCGCCCGAGGTCATCCAGCGGTTCGGCTTCTGGAACGGGATCAGCTGCGCCGCCCACATCTGGTGCTGGCCGACCTCGGTGGTGATGAACACGTCGTCACGGTCGGCGGTCAGCTCGGCCAGGCGCTTGATCGCATATTGCGGCTTGATCACCGCATCATGCGACTTGTCCTGGCTGAAGTGCAGGCAGTTGCGCGCCTGCCACTGCTTGATCTGGCTCCACCAATTGGCCAGCGCCTTTTCGCGCGGCTTCAGGCCGCGGCGCTTCCAGGCATCGACCATCGCCCGGATCACCTTGCCGGCGTCACCGATGATCGGCAGGTCGACATGCACGTTCTTGTTGATCGAGGACGGGTCGATGTCGACATGGATCTTGGTAGCACCCGGCGAGAAGGCGCTGATCTTGCCGGTCACCCGGTCGTCGAAACGCGAGCCCAGCGCGATCAGCAGGTCGGAACCATGCATCGCCAGGTTGGCCTCGTAGGTGCCGTGCATGCCGAGCATGCCCAGGAACCGCGGGTCCGAGGCCGGCAACGCGCCGAGGCCCATCAGGGTCGAGGTACAGGGGAAGCCGGTCAGTTCGACCAGTTCGCGCAGCGCTTCGGACGCCGCCGGGCCGGAATTGATGATGCCGCCGCCGGTGTACAGGATCGGCCGCTCGGCCTTGACCATCAGGTCGATCGCCTGCTCGATCAGGGCCTGGTCGGGCTCGGTCCGCGGCCGGTAGGTGCGGTGTTCGACATGCGTCGGCGGGGTGTAGATGCCGTCGGCAAACTGCACGTCCTTCGGCAGGTCGATCACGACAGGGCCGGGACGGCCGCTGCGGGCGACGTAGAACGCTTCATGCACCGTGCGGGCGACGAGGTTCGCGTCCTTCACCAGGTAGTTGTGCTTGGTGCAGGGCCGGGTGATGCCGGTGGTGTCGGCTTCCTGGAACGCGTCGTTGCCGATCAGATGGGTCGGCACCTGCCCGGTCAGGCAGACGATGGGGATGGAATCCATCAGCGCATCGGTCAGGCCGGTAACCGCGTTGGTGGCGCCCGGGCCGGAGGTGACGAGGACGACGCCGACCTTGCCGGTCGAGCGGGCATAGCCTTCCGCTGCGTGCACCGCCGCCTGTTCGTGCCGAACCAGGATGTGGCGGATCGCGTTCTGCTTGAAGATCGCGTCGTAGATCGGAAGGACAGCCCCGCCCGGATACCCGAAGATTACCTCTACGCCCTGGTCCCGAAGGGCACGCAGGACGATTTCGGCTCCGGTCAGCGTTTCTGTCGACATCTCATCCTCTGGTGCAGCCCTGGCGGGCCGCGGCTCTGATGCAGCCCCCTCCGGGCCACGGCGTTCAACGTTGGGGATCAACGAGGGTCGGCAAGCTAGACGGCGGCATTCGGGAGGTCAATCGGAAATACGAAGAAAAGAGAAGATTTCAGGTGTAATTTTTTCCGAATATTGCGCGCTGGCGACATGGCTGCGTTGCACCCTTGCGTCCGGAGCCGGCCGTTGATTGCGAAACCAGGTGGTCTGGCGCTTGGCCAGATTGCGCGTCGCCTGCTGCGCCCGGGCGATCGCGGCCTCCAGGTCGATCTCGCCACGCAGATGCGCCGCCAGCTCCGGCACGCCCACCGCCTTCATCGCCGGCAGCTCCGGGTCGAGGCCGAGCGCCAGCCGGGCCCGCGCCTCCTCCAGCGCCCCGGCCGCGACCATGGCGCGGAACCGGCCGTCGCAGGCGGCGTAGAGCGCCTCGCGCGGCGGCGCCAGCACCACCAGGTCGAACACCATGCCCGGCGGCGGGCCGGAGGCCGCATCCAGCTGCCAGTCGGCCAGTGAGCGATTGGTCGCCACCATCACCTCCCAGGCCCGGATCAGCCGCTGGGTGTCGCCCGGGGCCAGGCGCCGGGCCATCTTCGGGTCCCAGCGCTCCAGCTCGGCATGGAAGCCTTCGCCGCCCAGCGTCTCATGCAGCTCGATCGTGGCGCGGCGGATCTCCTCCGGCACCGGCGGGATCGGGCTCAAGCCTTCGGTCAGGGCACGGAGATAGAGGCCTGTGCCGCCGACCACGATCGGCCGCTTGCCGGCCTTCTGCGCCAGCCCGATCTCGGCCAGCGCCATGTCGCACCAGGCGGCGGCGGAGCAGCGCGTCGCCGCCGGCAGCTCGCCATACAGCCGATGCGGCACCCGGGCGAGTTCCTGCGGTCCCGGCCGGGCCGTCAGGATCTGCAGCTCGGCATAGACCTGCATGCTGTCGGCATTGATCACCACGCCGTCCAGCGCCGTGGCCACGTCGATCGCCAGCGCCGATTTGCCGCTGGCAGTGGGGCCGCCGATCACGATGACACTGTCGCTCATAGCCCTGCCCTATTGCCCATCGTGCATAGACAGGGGGTGCCGCGCTGCGGCATATCCGGTGCCCGAGCTTGGGAGCTGCGCCGCGTCATGGAACTCGTCCTCACCCTCACCACCGCCCCGGACCAGCCGATCCTCGACGATTCGCTGACCCGCCACGTCCGCAACGCCCTGGCGATCGCGGGCGGGACGCCGGGCGCAGTCGACTGGCTGGCCCCGGGCATCGCCTGCGATATCGCATTCGCCGCCGCCGATGCCAAGGCGGCGCAGGCGGCCGCGCGGCTGTCGCTGGCTGGCCGGCCGGTCGACGCCAATGTCGTGCCGGCCATCGGGCGCCGCAAGATGCTGCTGGTGGCCGACATGGACGCCACCATCGTCGAGGCCGAGACGCTGGACGAGTTGGCGGCTCTGGCCGGCGTTGCCGACCGGGTGGTGCCGATCACCGAACGGGCGATGCGCGGCGAGCTGAACTTCCGCGAGGCGGCGATCGAGCGCGTGGCGCTGCTGAAGGGCCAGCCGGCCACGATCATCGACCAGGCCCTGGCCGGGCTGCGCTACACCCCCGGCGGCAGGACTTTGGTGGCGACGATGCGGGCGAACGGCGCCTATTGCGCCCTGGTTTCCGGCGGCTTCGACGCCTTCACCGGGCCGGTGCGCGACGCGGTTGGCTTCGACCGGTCCGAGGGCAACCACCTGATCCTGGCCGATGGCCGGCTGACCGGCGAGATCCGCGAGCCGATCCTGGGCAAGGACGCCAAGCGGGTGCTGCTGGAGGAGATGGCGGCGGCGCGCGGCATCGGCGTCGACGCCGCTGTTACGGTCGGCGACGGTGCCAACGACATCCCGATGCTGCAGGCCGCCGGCCTGGGCGTCGGCTTCCGCGGCAAGCCGCTGGTGAAGGAGTCGGTGCCGGTGTCGATCGACCATGGCGACCTGACCGCCCTGCTCTACCTCCAGGGCTATCGCGCGGCGGAGTTCGTGACAGCCTAGGCATGTACAGAAAAATCGCCTCCGTCGGCGGGCTGACCCTCGCCAGCCGCGCGCTCGGCCTGGTGCGCGACCAGATCATCGCCGCGGTGCTGGGCGCCGGGCCGATCGCCGACGCCTTCTTCCTGGCCAACCGGCTGCCGAACCATTTCCGGTCGCTGTTCGCCGAGGGCGCGTTCAACATCGCCTTTTTGCCGACCTTCACCACCATCCTGCAGCGCGAGGGCAAGGCCCAGGCCCTGCGGCTGGCGGAGCAGGTGCAGGCGATCCTGATGGCCGCGCTGCTGGTCGTGCTGGTCGCCGCCCTGGCCGGCATGCCCTGGTTGATCGGGCTGATGGAGCCGGGCGGCACCCTGGCGGCGCAGACCGCGCTGAAGGTCGAGCTGACCCGCATCACCTTCCCCTATCTGCTGTTCATGTCGCTGGTGTCGCTGCAGGGCGGCGTGCTGAACGGGCTGGGCCGGTTCGGCGCCGCCGCTGCCGCGCCGATCCTCTTGAACCTGTTCATGATCGGCGCGGTGCTGGCGCTGACGCCGTTCCTGCCCACCGCCGGCCATGCCCTGGCCTGGGGCGTGTTCCTGTCCGGCATCGCCCCGTTCCTGTACCTGGCCTGGGACATGCAGCGCGCCGGCGCGCCGCTGCGGCTGGTGTGGCCGGAGCTGACGCCGGGCGTACGCCGCTTCTTCCGCGCCCTGGGGCCGGCAACGCTGGGTGCGGGCATGGCCCAGATCAGCGTCTTCGCCGACACCATCATCGCCCAGGTGCTGCCGACCGGCGCGCAATCCTACCTGAACTACGCCGACCGGCTGAACCAGCTGCCGCTCGGCGTCATCGGCATCGCCGTCGGCACCGTGCTGCTGCCGGAGCTGACGCGCCGCCTGGCCGCCGACGATGCGGCCGGGGCGATGGCCAGCCAGAACCGGGCGATCGAGCTGACCCTCGCCCTCACCCTGCCCTGCGCCATCGCCTTCCTGGTCGCGGCCGAACCGCTGCTGGCGGCGATGTTCGAGCGCGGCCGGTTCACGGCGCTCGATTCCCACCAATCGGCCCTGACCCTGACCGCCTACGCCTTCGGCCTGCCGGCCTTCGTGCTGGTGCGCTGCCTGCTGCCCGGCTTCTACGCCCGCGGCGACACGGCGACGCCGGTCAAGATCGCGGTCGCGACGGTGGCGCTGAATGTCGGGCTGAAGATCGCGCTGATGGGGTCGCTGTCCCAGGTCGGCCTGGCCGTCGGCACCTCGGCCGGGGTCTGGCTGAACATCGTGCTGCTGGCTTGGGTGCTGCACCGGCGCGGCCAGTTCCGCCTCGACCTCGCGGCCCGGCGGCGGCTGCCGCGCATGGTGCTGGCCGGCGTGGTGATGGCGGCGGTGCTGTGGGGGCTGCTGGTGGTGGCCGCACCGGCGCTGGCCGGACGCTCGAACCTGACCGCCGTGGTCACCATCCTGGCCGTGCTGGCCGCCGCCGGGCTGGTCTATCTCGCCGCCCTGTTCGGCCTCGGCGCCATCCGGCGCGAGGACCTCCGCCGGCTGCGGCGGCGGGGGTAGAGAACAGCGCGCGTTTTATTATTGATTGTCATCCTCGGGCTTGACCCACTGGTGTCCGGTTGAGGGATAGAGATCAGAAGAGAGCGATTTGCCTTGGGTCGGAGGGGGATGGGAGTCCGTCTCCGATCAGGCGATCGATGCGTCTGCGATGCATGAGGTTGAGGCG
>NZ_JBYRFX010000226.1:0-11943 GCF_057815775.1 Inquilinus sp. | reverse complement strand
ATGATGCATGGCCGCATCGATGACGCCCAGGTCGCGGAAATCTATCGCCAGCTCGGCATGGACCGCCCGCTCGTCATCCAGTATCTGGATTTCCTGCGCCATGCGGCGATGGGTGATCTCGGCACCAGCCTCATCCAGAAGGCCCCGGTCACCGGCCTCGTGCTCGAGAAAATGTGGCCGACCCTGATGCTGCTCGGCTTGAGCACCGTCTTTTCCATCCTCATCGCCGTGCCGCTGGCTCTGATCGCCGCCTTCTATCGCAACCGCTGGCCCGATCATGTCATCCGGCTGGGAAGCATTGTCGGATTTGCCATGCCGTCCTACTGGATCGGCCTCCTGCTCATGCTGTGCTTCGGACTGTGGCTGGGCTGGTTTCCGATTTCAGGCCTCGGCAGCACGCCCTTGGAGAAGCTGCATCATCTCACCATGCCGGCCTTGACCATCTCGCTGTTCCTGGGCCCGATCCTCATCCAGTCGATGCGCTCCTCCATGCTCGATGTGCTAACCTCGGAATATATCGAGGTGGCGCGCGCCAAGGGCCTGTCGGAATGGCGCATCCTCACCAAGCATGTGCTGCGCAACGCGCTGATCCCGGTCATCACGGTGCTCGCCGTCAATATAAGCTGGCTGCTGAGCGGTGCCGTCATCGTCGAATATGTGTTCGGCCTGCCCGGCCTCGGCTCGCTGCTGGTGCGCTCGGTCGGCTATCGCGACTATCCCCTCATCCAGGGCCTGTCCTTCGTCTTCGCGGTCCTGGTGATCATCGTCAACCTGCTCGCCGATCTCAGCTATATGCTGGTCGACCGGCGCGTGCTGAAGGCCTGAGCCATGAACGAGATCGCCGCTTATCCGCCGCGTTCACTGGCCGCAAGGCTGGCGCGCGAGATCGGCTCGTGGAGCCCGTCGCTCAAGGTGGGCAGCGCCATCATGACGGCGATCGTGCTGGCGGCGATCTTCGCGCCATGGCTGGCGCCCTTCGATCCCAATGCACAGGACTTCAACGCCATCCTGATGCCGCCCGGCTTCCCGCATCTGTTCGGCACCGACAGCCTCGGGCGCGACATCTTCTCGCGCGTGATCTACGGCGCCCGCGCCTCCTGCGGGTCCGGCTTCGCCATCGTGGCGCTGTCGACCCTGATCGGCGTCCTGGTCGGCTGCTTCTCGGGCATCGTCGGCGGCCGCACCGACACCCTGATCATGCGGCTGATGGACGTGCTGCTGGGCCTGCCCGCTTTGATCCTGGCGATGGCGCTGGCGGCGGCGCTGGGCCCCAGCCTGTTCAACGCCATGCTGGCGGTCGCGATCGTGCGCATCCCCGCCTATGTCCGGCTGGCGCGCGGCCAGACCCTGACGCTACGGGCGAAATACTACGTCAAGGCTGCCAGGACCTTCGGCGCCTCGCCGCTGCACATCCTGCGCTGGCACATCCTGCCGAACGCGATGTCGCCGATCGTGGTGCAGGCGACGATGGACCTGGGCAACACCATCCTGATCGCGGCGGCGCTCAGCTTCATCGGCCTCGGCGCCCAGCCGCCGACCTCGGAATGGGGGGCGATGGTGTCGAGCGGCCGCAACTATTTCCTCGATCAATGGTGGTACGCCACCTTCCCCGGCCTGGCGATCCTGGTCGCGGCGATCGGCTTCAACCTGGTCGGCGACGGGCTGCGCGACCTGCTCGACCCGAAGCTGGGGCCGCGATGACCGAAGCGCTGCTCGATATATCCGGCCTGTCGCTGGAGTTCCCGACCTTCCGCGGCCCGGTGCAGGCGCTGACCGACATCAGCCTGTCGGTCGGGCCGGGCGAGATCGTCGGCCTGGTCGGCGAATCCGGCTGCGGCAAGTCGGTGACCACCATGGCGGCGACGCGGCTGCTGCCGGAGGGACGCTACCGCATCACCGCCGGAAGTATCCGCTTGTTCGGCCGCGACCCGATGGCGATGAGCCAGCGCGAGTTGCAGGAGATGCGCGGCCGGCTGGTGTCGACCATCTTCCAGGAGCCGATGAACGCCCTGAACCCGACGCTGCGCATCGGCCGGCAGATCATCGAGGTGATCCGCCGCCACCAGCGCATCGCCAAGGCCCGCGCCGCCGACCGGGCGCGCGAGCTGCTGGCCGACATGCAGATCGCCGACCCCGACGGGGTGATGCGGGCCTATCCGTTCGAACGGTCCGGCGGCATGCGCCAGCGCGTGCTGATCGCCATGGCCTTCTCCTGCAACCCGCGGTTGATCATCGCCGACGAACCGACCACGGCGCTGGACGTCACGGTCCAGGCCCTGATCCTGCAGCTGATACGCGGCCGGGCGCGCAAGACCGGCACCGCCGTGGTCTTCATCTCGCACGACATGGCCGTGGTCTCGCAGCTGTGCGACCGCCTGACCGTGATGTATGCCGGACGGGTGGTCGAGAGCGGCGCCACCGCCGAGGTGCTGAACCGGCCGCAGCATCCTTACACCCGCGCCCTGCTGCGCTGCCTGCCGGAGCGGGCGGCGCACAAGGCGCCGCTGGAGGCGATCCCCGGCACGGTGCCCAGCCTGATCGGCCCGCCGGCCGGGTGCCTGTACCGGCCGCGCTGCCGCGAGGCGGTCGAGGCCTGCGGCACGACCCCGCCGCTGTTCGCCCCGGCGCCGGCTCACGACGTCGCCTGCTGGCGCCGCCAGGAGATCGCGCCATGACCGCGCCCGACACGCCGCTGCTGCAGCTGGACGGCGTCGCCGTGCGCTTCCCGGCGCAATCCAGTTGGCTGGGCCGGCGTGCCTATGTCCATGCCGTCAATGGCGTCGACCTGGCGCTGCGCCGCGGCGAGACGCTGGGCATCGTCGGCGAAAGCGGCTGCGGCAAGAGCACGCTGGGCCAGGCGATCATGGGGCTGGCGCCGATCGCCGAGGGCCGCATCCGCTTCGAGGGGCAGGACATCGCCGCCCTGCCCCGAAAGGAGGCGCTGGAGGTTCGCCGGCGCATGCAGATCGTGTTCCAGGACCCGCAATCCTCGCTGAACCCGCGCATGCCGGTGTGGCGGCTGATCGCCGAGCCGCTGCAGATCCGCGGCGGCCTGTCGGGCAAGGCCCTGCGCGCCCGCGCCGCCGAGCTGGCCGAGGCGGTCGGGCTGCGCCCCGACCAGATCGACCGCTATCCGCATGAATTCTCCGGCGGCCAGCGCCAGCGCATCGCCATCGCCCGCGTGCTGGGGCTGGAGCCGAGCCTGCTGGTGCTGGACGAGCCGACCTCGGCGCTCGACGTCTCGGTCCAGGCCCAGATCGTCAACCTGCTGCTGGGACTGCAGCGCGATCTCGGCCTGGCCTATCTGCTGATCTCGCACGACGTGTCGCTGATCCGCCATGTCTGCGACCGGGTGGCAGTGATGTATCTGGGCCAGGTGGTCGAGACCGGGCCGGCCGAGGCGGTGCTGGCCGCGCCGAACCACCCCTACACCCGCACCCTGCTGGACGCGGTGCCGAGCCTGGAACACCCACTGCCGGCAGTGACTGCCGCGCGGGCGGCGGAGCTGCCGAGCAACCGCCGGCTGCCGACGGGCTGCTTCTTCCGCGAACGCTGCGCCTTCGCCGCCGCCGGCTGCGACCAGCCGCAGCTGCTGCGCCCCCTGGCCGCAGACCGCTGGGCCCGATGCCATCGCGCCGAGGCCATCGCGGCGCAGGCGCCGGCCGCGATGCCACCGGTGCCGGCTCCACAGGACGCGCTGCTGGTGTGAACGGCCCCTTACCGACAGCCAAGCTGTAAATCCGTCATCGCGAGGAGCGTAGCGACGCGGCGATCCAGAGATCGAGCCGCTGGATCGCCACGCCCCTTCGGGGCTCGCGATAACGGTTCAATAAGTCATGCCGCCGGCCTCAGGCCGCCGCCTTGGCCTTCCGCGGCTTGCGCCACAGGCCGGCGCCGCCTTCGATGCCGGCGTCGTTCGAGGCGATGGCCACGCCCTTCGGCAGCTCGAAGTCGATGTGCTTGGCGTTGCCGCCGCTGATGTGGATGCGGTCCGGGTGCAGCAGGATCTCCAGCACCTCCAGCGCCCGCTTCACCCGCTTGTTCCAGCGCTTCTTGCCGGCCTTCTCATAGGCGGCGTTGCCGAGATACTCGTCGTAGGTCTTGCCCTTGTGCAGCGGGTGGTGCGCCAACTCCAGATGCGGCGTCAGCTCGCCGTCGCGGAACAGCGCGGTGCCGACGCCGGTGCCCAGGGTGACGACCAGTTCGACGCCGCGGCCGGTGACCAGCGCCAGCCCCTGCATCTCGGCATCGTTGATCATCTTGGCCGGCGCCCCGCCCAGCCGCTTCGACAGGGCGGCGACCAGACCGAAGCCGGCCCAGTCCTCGGTGCCGAGGTTCGGCGCGGTGATCACCTTGCCGTCGCGAACCACGCCGGGAAAGCCGATGGCGATGCGGTCGAATGCCGGCAACGGCTTGACCAACGCCGCCACGGTGTCGAGGAACAGCTTCGGCGGGCATGGATGCGGCGTCGGCACGCGCTGCCGGTCCGACCGCATCTGCCCACGGTCGTCGATGACGGCGGCCTTCAGCCCCGTCCCGCCCACATCAATGGCCAAGATGCCGGGTTTCACAGGCGTTCCTCCTTCATGGTTCCGATGAGGATGTCGACCGGATTCGGGCAGCGTCAAGCGGCGAAGCCAGATCCGGCTGAACAATCGCTCGGGACCATGGGTAGGACGGGAGGTGCCGGTTGGGGCCAATGTGTGGCCATTCCCGCAGATGAGGGCCTTCCGAATAGACCCGGCCGTCTCTTCTTTGTCCCCCCTTTCCTTGCGGGGAGGGGGGACATAAAAAGGATGGGCTCAGTTTATTCTGAGACGATCCCGCCAGGTGGGAGAGGCGCCGCTTAGGGCTCCGCCCTCACTCCTCCCGGTAGCCGAATCGTGGGGAATTGCCGGTGGCGCCGTAGTAGCGGTAGGGCAAGAACTTGCCCGACATGGTCAGCTTGACCCGGTCGCCATTCGGGTCGGGCAGGCGCTCCATCTCGAAGTCGAAATCGATGGCCGACATGATGCCGTCACCGAACTCCTCCTGGATCAGTTCTTTCCAGGTGGTGCCATAGACCATCACCAGCTCGTAGAAGCGGTAGATCAGCGGGTCGGTCGGCGGTGCCTGGAACGACCCGCGATAGGGCGCCTCGTTCAGCATC
Organism: Inquilinus sp.; assembly: GCF_057815775.1. Classification (NCBI taxonomy): domain Bacteria; kingdom Pseudomonadati; phylum Pseudomonadota; class Alphaproteobacteria; order Rhodospirillales; family Rhodospirillaceae; genus Inquilinus; species Inquilinus sp. Next base: position 6,794 of record NZ_JBYRFX010000226.1, on the reverse strand, counting down.
CGCTGCTCCCCCTCGGTCAGGCCGAACAGGGTGGCGGCCTCGGCTGCCTGCGGCTTGGTCAGTTTCATCTGGCCCAAGAGCGCGGCGGTTATCAGCACCGGCGAATGGCCGCCGATGACGGAAGTGATCTCCCGCCAGGTCCAGCCCTTCTCGCGCTTGATGTCCAGGATCTTCTCGGTCAGGTCTTCACGCTTCATCGCGACATCCTCTCCGATCTCAGGTGTATGGATCAGAGAGAATGATACGCAATCGCCGTGCCAGCCCTGCGGTCAGAGCGCGCGGGTGCCCTCCAGCAGGCCATGCACGCTGTAGGTCATGATCGCCAGCAGCGCGGTCAGGCCGAGATACAGCACGCCATATTCGATCCGCGCCTCCAGCGGCGCGTTGTAATAGGCCAGCGCCTCTGGGCTGTTCGGGTCGTGGCGCCAGGCCTTCAGCACCTGCGGCGCGGCCATCAGCGCCACCAGCAGCAGCACCGGGCTGGGCCGGTACAGCAGCAGCCCGACCATGATCGGCGCGCCCAGCAGCCAGACCTTGGGCGACAGGATCGCGGTGATCCGGCCGCCATCCAGCGGCGACACCGGCAGCAGGTTGATCAGGTTCAGGAAGAAGCCGGAATAGGCGACGGCCAGCAGCAACCGGCTGTCGACCTCCCGCGCCCAGAAATACACGGCGAAGGCGCCCATCGTGCCCAGGAACGGCCCGGCGAAGGCGACATAGGCCTCGGTCTCCACATCCATCGGCTGCTGCTTCAGCTCGATCCAGGCGCCGATGAAGGGGATGAAAGTCGGCGCGCCGACATCCAGGCCGCGCTGCTTCGCCGCGATGTAGTGCCCCATCTCATGCACCAGCAGCAGCAGGACGAAGCCGGCGGCATATCCCCAGCCGAAGATGAAGGCGTAGGTCACCAGCGACAGCAGCATGGTGCCGCCGGTCAGCCCGATCTTGCCGAATTTCAGGAAGCCGACCAGCAGCAGGAGGATGCGGATCATGGGCAGGGCCTGACCGTGTTCACGCGGTGCCGCCGTCGCGCGGCTTGCGCCGGAACAGCCGGGTCAGGCCGATACCGAAGGCACCCAGCGCGATGATGATGACCTTGGCGAATTTCAGCACGAAGGCGCCGGCGATGGCGATCAGCCCCAGCTTCTTCGCCGCGACGCCGGCCACCAGCGCCGCCAGCCCGTATTCCGCGACCTTGTCGGTGCTCTCGGTGAAATCCTCGTAGCGCTTGCCGTTGACGTAGCCGATGTCGTTCAGCAGCTCGCGGGCATATTTCTTCTCGCTGTCGATCGTGGCGGTCGAGGTGATCAGGTTCAGGCCGAAATAGCCCTCCCGCCCCAGCGCATAGGTCTTGTAGTTGGCCGAACCCTCATCGGCGGGGTTGTTCTTCTCCACGACCTTGGCCGACCAGACCAGGTGATGGGTGCCGGCATCATATTGCGGCACCTCGAGCCAGCCGGTCACCGCCAGGGGCGGGAAGCCGCGGGCGATCCGGTCCTTATTGCCGGATTCGGTCCCGTCCTTCAGGTTGCCCAGCAGCTCGTCGGCGTTCCAGTTGGTCTTCGCGTCGTCGTCGCGGATGTAGCCTTCCTTGGTGTAGTCGACCAGCGCGTACCATTCCTCGTCGGGCTTGTCGGAGACGACCATGCCGATCAGCTCGGGGGCGGTGAAGCCGCCCCAGGCGCGCCGGATCCGGTTCGTCTCGTCTTTCGGAAAGAACACGTAGCCCTCGGGCAGGGCCAGCGAGCCCTGGTCGATCAGCGGGATGGTCGACGGCCCGTGCAGGGCCACCTTGTCGGCGGCCTCCCAGGCGGCCTGCTGCTCCGCCTTGTTCGCCGCGGCCTGGTCGGTGGGCGACGCCGTGTTCGTCGGCGGCGTCTGGCCCAGGGCGGCGCCGGCCCAGGCCAGGGTCAATGCGATCGCGAGCGCGCGATGCGGCAATCCGAGAACCATGACTATCCCCCCAATAGCCGGTCTTCCCCGGGGCCGGTGGTCCTGAAACCAGCCGCGGGCCATGACCGCCATAAGCGATGAAGATCATGGCAATTTGAAGCGAATATCGGCGAGGGCTGGCGCCGGTCAGCCTTCGGCGCCGCACATGGCGAAGCTTCTGCTCAGTCCTCTCCCGGGCTGCCGCGCAGCCGCTTCACCGAGGACCGCTTGCCCTTGGTCTCCAGCCGCCGGATCTTGCTGCCCAGCGTCGCCTTGGTCGGGCGGCGTTTCTTCGGCGCGATGGCGGCGCGCTGGAACAGGTCGACCAGCCGGGCCACGGCCTCGGCCCGGTTGCGCTCCTGGCTGCGAAACTCGCGTGCCGTCAGCACCAGCACTCCGTCCTTGGTCAGGCGCTGTCCGGCCAGGATCACCAGCCGCGCGCGCATGTCCTCGGGCATGTCGGCGCGGTCGATCGCGTAACGCAGCTGCACCGCGGTCGCGACCTTGTTGACGTTCTGGCCGCCCGGGCCCGAGGCGAGGATGAAGCTCTCCTCGATGTCGCGCTCGTCGATCTGGGTGCGGGCGGTGATGCGGATCATGGTGGCCGGACCCTCGCACGGACGGGGCGCGCTTGTCATGTCTGCGCCGCTGTGCGATCCCCGGGGCCAGGGAGGGCTTCCGGGCAATGACCATCAGGTTGCGGCACATCGAGGCATTGCAGGCGGTGCAGAAGGCCGGGTCGATCACCGGCGCGGCCGAGCTGCTGAACGTGTCCCAGCCCGCGGTCAGCAAGCTGCTGCGCCATGCCGAGGACCAGCTGGGCCTGCGCCTGTTCGAGCGGGTGAAGGGCAAGCTGGTGCCGACCCGCGAGGCGAAGCTGCTGGAGGTCGAGATTGACCGCACCTTCGCCGGGCTGGAGCGGATCTCCAGCATCGCCGCCAACCTGCGGCGCGGGCGCGAGGGCCATGTCAGCGTCGCCTGCCTGCCCAGTCTGGGCTTCGGCTTCATGACCGAACAGGTGGCGCAGTTCCACCGCGTGCATCCCGGCGTCAGCTTCGACCTGCGCACCCACCACACCCGCGAGATCCTGGAGCTGGTGGCGACCAACAGCCTGGACCTTGCCATCGCGCATGAGCCGGTGCTGCCGCCCGGCATGCGCAAGGTCCCGATCGGCACGTCGCGGCTGGTGCATCTGTCGACCGTGCCGCTGGCGCCGGGCGAGGCGGCAGAGATCACGCTCGACCGGATCGATGTCGAGACGCTGATCGGCGTCGACCCCGACACCTCGATCGGCATGACCTTGTCCGAGGCCTTCGCCGCCGCCGGCATCCGTTATGCCCCGCGCAACCTGATCCAGACCTATTACCTGGCGCTGCCGCTGGTGCGCCACGGCACCGGCTCGGCCATCGTCGACGAGCACACCGCCCAGGCATGGTCCGCGCCGGACGTGGCGGTCCGCGTCATCGTGCCGGAGATCACCCTGCCGATCACGGCGCTGCACCACGAGAACTACCCGCTGTCGCATTCGGCGCATCTGTTCCTCGACCACCTGACCGGGCAGCCGACCCGCCGCACCCGCTCCGCCCGCCGCTGAGACCAGAGCTTCAGCGGGAGATAACATCCGCTGCGGCACCCATAACCGGTCGGAATTTGACGGCGCGGCCGGCGAGGGGCATCACCGAGGGACCCGCCAGATCCCGCAGGACCATCATGCCCAACGCCAAGCCCGTCATCGGAGTCACCCTGGATGCCGAGCAGCCGGGCGGCTATTCCTCCGCGCCCTGGTACGCGCTGCGGCAGAACTATTGCGGCTCGCTCGCCGAATTCGGTGCCACGCCGCTGGCGCTGCCGCATCTGGTCGATGCGGCCGACCGCTATCTCGATCTGTGCCAGGGCATTGTCGTCACCGGCGGCGGCTTCGATGTCGACCCGTCGCTGTACGGTGCCGGGTCGGTACATGAGACGGTGAAGACCAAGCCAGTGCGCACCCAGTTCGAATGGGCGCTGGTGCAGGGCGCCATCGCCCGGGACATGCCGGTGCTGGGCATCTGTGGCGGCGAACAGCTGCTGGCCGTGGTGCTGGGCGGCACGCTGGTGCAGCACATCCCGGCCGAGATCGAGAACGCGCTAGACCATAGTCCGGAGCGGAAGGTGCATGACCCCGTCGGCTCGGTCGCGGCGCATGAGGTCGCGGTCGCGCCCGGCAGCCTGCTGGCCCGCATCACCGGGGCGGCGCGCTTCGGCGTCAACAGCTCGCACCACCAGGCGGTGAAGTCGGCCGGGCCGTCGCTGATCGTCTCCGCCACCGCACCGGACGGGGTGGTGGAGGCGATCGAGCATCCGGGCCAGCGTTTCTGCCTCGGCGTGCAATGGCACCCGGAATATCTGCGCGGCGAGGCCGACCGGGCGATCCTGGCCGCCTTCGTCGCCGCCTGCCAGCCCGTCCGATAATGCTACTGGAGCGGCCGTCTGATGGCGGTTTCTCCGCTTCCGGTGCTCACGGACGTAGATGTTCGCTGCGCTCCGGTTCTCGAAACCACCACCAGCCGACTCGCCCCAGCGCATTCTCGAACGGGCTTGAGGATTATCGATGAGCGATCGTGAAGGCGCCGCGGCGGCGGCCGGGCCGCAGCTGGTCCGGGACCTGCTGGATGAGTTCGAGGGTGCGGTCGGGCCGCAGGATTTCGGCCTGACCTATCGCACCTATCCCGGCCGGCTGTGCGACGGCGCGGCCGGGCGCTATGCCGACGGCCCGGCCTTCGGCTATCGCCAGGATGCGGCGGTCTACCCGGCCAGCACCTGCAAGAGCTTCTACATGGTCGCCTTCCAGCATTGGGTCGAAACCGGCCTGCTGCAGGCGGATGACGAGGACCTGCGGGCGCTGTCGGCGATGATCCGGCAGTCCAGCAACGACGCCACCACCTATCTGTTCGGCCGGATGACCGGCACCACACCGGGCGGCCCGCTGCCCGAGGCTGACATGGCGGCGTGGTGGGACCGGCGGCAGCAGATCCACCGCTATTTCCAGGGCTGGGCCTGGCCGGACTTCGCCGGGCTGCGGCTGTGGCACAGCACCTACGAGGATTCGCCCTATGGGCGGGAGAAGGCGGCCCGTGCCCGTGGCGGCAACCTGATCGCGCCCTGTGCCGCGGCGGCGCTGCTGCACGGCATCGTCGCCGGGCAACTGGTCTCACCCGCCGCCTGCGGCCGGATGATGGAGCTGCTGGACCGCGAGCCCGAGCGCGAGCCGCAGGCGTTGCCGCCGGATTATCGCGACCAGGTCCGCGGCTTCCTCGGCGGCGGCCTGCCGCGCGCGGTGCGGCTGTGGTCGAAGGCCGGCTGGACCAGCGAAACCCGGCACGACATGGCCTATTGGGAAGCGCCGTCGGGCCGCAGCATCGTGGCCGCGGTCTACACCGTTGGGCCGCACATGGCGCAGAACGACCGCTTCCTGCCGGCGGTCGGCCGCCGGCTGCTCGCCTTGCTGGATCGGTGACCCGCATGCCCCCCGTCTGGCACGACGACCACGCCTCGCCGAATTATGCCTATCTGGCGGCGCCCTTCGCCGACCGCGCCTTTACTCTCGATGCCGGGGGGCTGGAGGCGCTGTGCCGGCTGACCCGGTTCCGGCCGCGCGGTGGAAGAATCCCGTTCGGGCTGCGCGGCTGCGCCCTGGCCGGCGCCGCAGGCGAGTGGAGCGACGCCGTCTCCCTGCGCGAGGCGCGGCCGGATCATCACGCGCCGGGCTGCGTGCTCGGCATCTGGGATCGGCCGGCCGGGCGGGTGATCGCCTGGCCCGGCTCGACCGTGCCCAACGCCGCCTATATGCGCCAGCAGGCTGCGGCGCCGGACCGGCGGGTGGCGAACATGCTGGCGCTGGGCATGCACCCCTTCGTCATCGGCCCACACCAGCCGGCGGGCCGGCCGGCGGAGGAGGGGGCGTTCCAGCTCGACCGCACGGTGGAGGTGCCGGTCTGGCGGTCGCTCGACGCGGCCGGCTACGACCTGTCCTGCCGCTTCGATGTCTGCGCACCGGAGGACAACATCCACGCCGCAGGCCTGCCCGGCGACGGCACTGAATTCTCCTCGGCCGGCTGCCAGACTCTGCCCGGCCGGCACCAGCCGCCGGCCGATCCGACCGGCGCCTATGCCGCCTTCCGGCAGGCGGCGGGGCTCAGCCCCAGCCCGGACCTGGCTGAAACCGGCCTGGCCTTCGACTATCTGCTGGCCAGCGGCCGGCATCTGCGCCTGATCGCCGAGCGGCCCGCCGATCCCGGCTTGGCCAGGCTGATGGCGGGGTCGAGCGGGCATGAGGTGCGGTTGCTGCAGGATGTCTTCGTCGCTCTCGGCCTGATCTCCGACTGGGGCTTCACCGCCGGCGTGTTCAACGGCTTTACCGCCAAGACGCTGCAGGCTTGGCAGGCCGCGACCGGCCGCGTCGCCGACGGCATCCTGCGGCCGGAGGAGGCCGCGGTGCTCGGCTTCGATTTGAACTGATCGACATAGCATCGTCATGACAGCGTCTAGGCGCGGACACGCCGATATCCGATAGTCCCTGAGGGTCCGTGACGGGCCCGGTTCTCGATCGCCGGAAGTGCGACGGGATGGGGGCGATGTTCGACTGGGCGACTTCGAAGCGGCATGCGGCCGGCGCCGACGACCGGTTCCGGGCCGAGCAGATCTCCGGCCTGTACCAGAACGCACCGATCGGCGTGATCGGTGCGCTGCTGGGCGGCGTCGTCGTGGTCGGCGTGCTGGTCAGCGGCGATCTCGTCCCGATGAGGGTCGCGGCAAGCTGGATCGGCATCCTCACCGTCGTCGCCGCCTGCCATCTGCTGCTGTGCTTCATCCACCGGCGCCGC
>NZ_JBYRFX010000225.1:0-7853 GCF_057815775.1 Inquilinus sp. | reverse complement strand
CTCCAGCTGGGTCAGCAGGCGGCTGACCGCCGATTGCGACAGGTCGAGCCGTGCCGCCGCCGCGGTGGTGGAGCCGCTGCGCATGATCGCCTTGAAGGCTTCCAACTGCTTGACGTTCATGCCGGCCGGACAGATATCGGCGACACGAAGCATCCGGCGGAGCGGCCGCCGCGCATCAAATGCGCATAGCCCGATGCGGATTCCGCATGATGTTGCGGGCCGTTCTGTCCCACGCCTAGTGTCCCCCTCGCCACGCCGGGTCCGCCCGGCCGGCCCATCATAAGCGAAGCAGGGACGCAGATGCGGGATTCGCGCACCCAGGCCCCATCAGGCCGGGCATGACCGTCTTCATCATCCGCCGGCTGGTGCAGAGCAGCTTCGTCCTGCTGGTCACCTCGCTCCTCGTCTTCGTCGGCATCTATGCCATCGGCAACCCGATCGAGATCCTGGTGCCGGCCGACGCGTCGCAGGCCGAGATCGCCCAAGCGGTGCAGTCGCTCGGCCTCGACCGGCCGCTGTGGCAGCAATACCTGACCTTCCTGGGCAATGCGCTGCATGGCGACCTCGGCCGGTCCTTCGTCTTCAACCAGCCGTCGATCAGCCTGATCTTCGAGCGGCTGCCGGCGACGCTGGAGCTGGCCTTCGTCGCCCTGCTGCTGTCGCTGGTGGTCGGCATCCCGCTCGGCGTGCTGTCGGGGCTGAAGGCCGGCAGCGGCTTCGACCGCACCGTGATGACCGGCTCGATCCTCGGCTTCAGCCTGCCCAGCTTCTGGCAGGGCATGATGCTGATCATGGTGTTCTCGGTCATGCTCGGCTGGCTGCCCTCCACCGGCCGCGGCGCCACCGGCGCGATCCTGGGCCTGCACACCAGCCTGGCGACCTGGGACGGCTTCATCCACCTGATCCTGCCGGCGATCAACCTGTCGCTGTTCAACGTCTCGCTGATCATCCGCCTGACCCGCAGCGGCATGCGCGAGACCCTGCCGCTGGACTTCGTCAAATTCGCCCGGGCCAAGGGCCTGACCGAACGGCGGGTGATCTTTGTGCATGTGCTGAAGACCATCCTGATCCCGATCGTCACCGTGGTCGGCATGGAGTTCGGGTCGCTGATCGCCTTCGCCACGGTGACCGAAACCATCTTCGCCTGGCCCGGCGTCGGCAAGCTGATCATCGACAGCATCATGCGGCTCGACCGGCCGGTGATCGTGGCCTACCTGCTGATCGTGGTCGCCATGTTCATCGCCATCAACCTGGTGGTCGACATCCTGTATTCCGTGCTCGACCCCCGCGTCCGGCTGTCCGACGCATGAGGGACGGCATCCTCGCCCAGGCCCTGCGCGGCGTGCTGGACAGCAAGGCCGCCACCCTGGCCGCCATCGCCTGCCTGGCCCTGATCCTGGTCGCCCTGTTCGCGCCCTGGATCGCGCCGCAGGATCCCTACGACCTCGCCTCGCTCAGCATCATGGATGGCCGCCTGCCGCCGGGCAGCGACAGCATGGACGGCTGGACCTATTGGCTGGGCACCGACGCCCAGGGCCGCGACATGCTGTCGGCGATGCTGTACGGGCTGCGCACCAGCCTGAGCGTCGGCGTGCTGGCCGGCCTGTTCGCCCTGGCCGTCGGCACCACGCTGGGCCTCGTCGCCGCGTATTTCGGCGGCAGGATCGACACGCTGATCATGCGGCTCGTCGACCTGATGCTGGGCTTCCCCACCATCCTGGTGGCGCTGATGATGCTGGCGGTGCTGGGCCAAGGCGTCGGCAAGGTCATCCTGGCGCTGGTCTTCGTGCAATGGGCCTATTTCGCCCGGGCCGTGCGCGCCGCGGCACTGGTCGAGCGCGGCAAGGAGTATGTCGAGGCGGCGCAGTGCCTGGGCTTGAGCAAGACCCGCATCCTGTTCAGCCATCTGCTGCCCAACTGCCTGCCGCCGGTGATCGTGATCGCCACCATCCAGGTCGCCCATGCGATCGCGGCCGAGGCGACTTTGAGCTTCCTCGGCATCGGCCTGCCGATCACCGAACCGTCGCTCGGCCTCTTGATCGCCAATGGCTACCAGGTGCTGCTGGCCGGCCTGTACTGGATCAGCGTGTTCCCCGGCCTGCTGCTGCTGGCCCTGATCTTCTCGATCAACATCGTCGGCGATCGCCTGCGCGAGGCCCTGAACCCAAGGCTGCAGAAATGACCGCGCCCACGCTGAGCGTCGAGAACCTGCAGACGCATTTCTTCACCAAGGCCGGCACGGTGCGCGCGGTCGACGGCGTCAGCTTCACGGTCGACCGCGGCGAGATCCTGGGGCTGGTCGGTGAATCCGGCTCCGGCAAGTCGATCACCGGCTTTTCCATCCTCGGCCTGGTCGACCCGCCCGGCCGGGTGGTCGGCGGCCGGATCCTGTTCAAGGGCGAGGACCTGGCGACGCTGCCGGCGGAGCGGCTGCGGCAACTGCGCGGCAACCGCATCGCCATGATCTTCCAGGACCCGATGATGACCCTGAACCCGGTGCTGCGGGTCGAGACCCAGATGGTCGAGACCATCCAGGCGCATGAGCGGGTGTCGCGGGCCGAGGCGGTGGCGCGCTGCCGCGACGCGCTGGGCCGGGTCGGCATCCCGTCGCCGGAGGAAAGGCTGAAGGCGTACCCGCACCAGTTCTCCGGCGGCATGCGCCAGCGCGTGGCGATCGCCATCGCCCTCTTGCACAAGCCCGACCTGATCATCGCCGACGAACCGACCACGGCGCTGGATGTCACCATCCAGGCGCAGATCCTGGCCCAGGTGCAGACCCTGTGCCGCGAGACCGGCACGGCGCTGATCTGGGTCAGCCACGACCTGGCCGTGGTCGCCGCCCTGGCCGACCGGATCTGCGTCATGTACGCCGGCAAGGTGGTCGAGACCGGCACGGTCGACGAGGTGATCGACCGGCCGGCACATCCCTACACTATCGGCCTGATCGGCTCGGTGCCCGGCGACCGGCCGCGCGGCGAGGCGCTGTTCCAGATCCCGGGCATGGCCCCCTCCCCGCTGTCGCTGCCCGATGGCTGCGCCTTCCGGCCGCGCTGTGGCCATGCCACCGACGCCTGCCTGGCGGTGCCGGCGGCGACGCGGCTGGCCGATCGCGAATTCCGCTGCTTCCACCCGCAACTCGGAGGCCGGGCATGACCACACCCCTGATCGAGGCCGCCGGCCTGGCCAAGCGCTTTACCAAACGGCTGGATTATGCCGAGAAGGCGGCGCGCTTCCTGGGCGCCCGGATCGAGGAGCGCACGGTGCATGCCGTCGACGCGGTCGACCTGGCGATCGCGCCGGGCGAGGTGCTGGGGCTGGTCGGCGAATCCGGCTGCGGCAAGTCAACGCTGGGCCGGATGATGGCCGGCATCCTGCCGAAGAGCGACGGCGCCCTGCGCTGGCGCGGCCGCGATGTCGATGGGCTGTCCGGCGACGCGGCGCGCGATGCGAAACTCAAAGCACAGATGATCTTCCAGGATCCCTTCGCCTCGCTGAACCCGCGCAAGCGGGTGCGCGACATCATCGGCGAGGCGCCGCGGGTGCACGGCCTGGTGCGGCGGCGCGAAACCGATGCCTATGTCCAGGCGGTGATGCAGCGGGTCGGGCTGGACCCGGCCTATCGCGACCGCTTCCCGCACCAGTTCTCCGGCGGCCAGCGCCAGCGCATCGGCATCGCCCGGGCCCTGGCGGTGAAGCCGGACTTCCTGGTCTGCGACGAATCGATCGCCGCCCTCGACGTCTCGATCCAGGCGCAGATCCTGAACCTGTTCCTGGAGCTGCGGCAGGATCTCGGCCTGACCTATCTGTTCATCAGCCACGACCTCGGCGTGGTCGAGCACATCAGCGACCGGGTGGTGATCATGTATCTCGGCCGCGTGGTCGAGACCGCATCGACCGCCGAGCTGTTCGACCGGCCGCTGCACCCCTACACCGTCGCCCTGCTGAACGAGGTGCCGCGGTTGAGCAACCGCAAGCGGAAGTTCGAGACGGTCAAGGGCGAGATCCCGTCGCCGCTGCACCCGCCGAGCGGCTGCCATTTCCACCCGCGCTGCCCGATGGCGACCGACCGCTGCCGCAGCGAGCGCCCGGCCCTGCGCCCGGTCGCATCAGGCCACCAGGCCGCCTGCCACCTGATCTGAAGCGCCGAACGCGCCCACCCGACCGAACAGAGGAGAGCACGATGTCGATGATGCGGAAGACCCTGGGCGGCATCGCCCTGGCCCTGGCCCTGAGTGCCATGAGCACAAGCTTCGCCCAGGCCGCCGACCTGATCATCGGCACGGCGACCGAACCTTCCGCCATCGACCCGCAATTCTCGCGCACCGGCAACAACCAGTCGATCTCGCAGCACATGTTCGACCGGCTGGTGCAGACCGACGAGAATCTGCAGGTGCAGCCGGCGCTGGCCCTGTCCTGGAGCTCGGTCGACCCGACGACCTGGGAGGTCAAGCTGCGCCCCGGCGTCAGGTTCAGCGACGGGTCCGACCTGACGGCGGACGACGTGATCTTCTCGATGGAGCGGGCCAAGGCGGTGCCGAACAGCCCTGCCCCCTTCTCCGGTGCGGTCGGCAGCATCGCGGCGATGAAAGCGGTCGACCCGCTGACCATCCGCTTCACCACCAAGGCGCCGACGCCGCAATTCATCGAACAGGTCGGCCTCGTCTACATCGTCTCGAAGAAAGCGTCCGAGGGGAAGACAACCAACGACTTCAATTCCGGCGCCGCGGCGGTCGGCACCGGCCCCTACATCTTCAAGGAATGGGTGCCGGGCGACCGCCTGGTGCTGGCGCCGAACCCGAACTACTGGGGCGACAAGCCGGCCTTCGAGAACGTCACCATCAAGTTCATCTCCAACAATGCGGCGCGGATCGCGGCGCTGCTGTCCGGGTCGGTCGACCTGATCGACGGGGTGCCGCCGTCCGATGTCGCCACGGTCAACGACAGCGGCAAGGCCAAGGTCTATTCCACCACCTCCGGCCGGCTGATCTACCTGGCGCTGGATTCGGCGCGGGACCAGAGCCCGTTCGTGACCGACAAGGACGGCCAGCCCCTGGCAGCCAATCCGCTGAAGGACAAGCGCGTGCGCCTGGCCGTGTCCAAGCTGATCAACCGCGACCTGATCATCCAGCGCCTGCTGAGCGGGTCGGGCGAGGCCGCCGGCCAGCTGGTGCCGGAAGGCCTGGGCGGCTACGCCACCGATGTGATGCCGGAAGCCTATGACGCCGCCGGTGCCAAGGCGCTGCTGGCCGATGCCGGCTATGCCAGCGGCTTCGGCCTGACCATCCATTCCTCGAACGACCGCTTCGCCGGCGATGCCGACATCGCCCAGGCGATCGGCCAGATGCTGGCGCGCGGCGGGCTGAAGATCAACGGCGTGGTCACCCAGCCCTACAACGTCTATGCCAGCGCCGCGTCGAAGCAGGAGTACAGCGCCTTCATCTTCAGCTTCGGCAACAGCAACAGCAATTCGGCCAACGCCCTGACCAACGTGCTGGCGACCTATGACAAGGACGCCGGCATGGGTGCCTTCAACCGCGCCCGCTATTCGAACCCGGAGTTCGATGCGACGCTGAAGCAGGCGCTGGCCGAGTTCGACGAGGCCAAGCGCAACCAGCTGCTGGAACAGGCGGCGCGGATCGGCTTCGGCGATGTCGGCATCGTGCCGCTGTATTTCCCGACCGTGCATTGGGCGGCGCGCGACGGCATCACCTACCGTGCCAACAAGAACGAATGGACGCTGGCCACTTATGCGGAGATCGCCAAGTGAGCGAGATCCAGGTTCTGCGCGACCAGATGGTGACGGCGCGCGACGGCGTCCGGCTGGCGACCGACATCTACCTGCCGGCCGGCCACCGCATCGGCGTCGACGCCCCGTTGCCGGCGATCCTGGAGCGCACGCCCTACGGCAAGACCGAGCTGTCGCGCTCCGAGATCGGAATCGGCATGGACGGGCCGATGACCCGGCCGGAGGTGGCGGCGCATTTCGTCGCCGCCGGCTATGCCGTGATCTACCAGGATTGCCGCGGCCGGCACGGGTCGGAGGGGGTGTTCACCACATACACCTCCGAAGGGCCTGATGGCTTCGACACGGTCGGCTGGATCACGGCGCAGCCCTGGTCGAACGGCACCGTCGGCACCATGGGCCTGTCCTATGCCGCGCACACCCAGTTCGCCCTGGCCTGCCTGAACCCGCCCGGCCTGGCCTGCATGGTGGTGGATTCCGGCGGCTTCTCGAATTCCTACCACTGCGGCATCCGCCAGGGCGGCGCATTCGAGCTGAAGCAGGCGACCTGGGCGTTCAACCAGGCCAAGGAGAGCCCGGCGGCGCTGGCCGACCCGCTGGTGCTGGCGGCGCTGGAGGCGGAGGACCTGCGCGCCTGGTTCGCCGCCATGCCGTGGCGGCCGGGCCATTCGCCGGTGCGCGCGGTGCCGGAATACGAGGCCTTCCTGTTCGAGCAATGGACCCAGGGGTCGTTCGGCGATTACTGGAAGCAGCTCGGCATCTACGCCGAGGGCTATTACGACCGCTTCCCCGACGTGCCCATGGTGCTGATGTCCAGCTGGTACGACGCCTATGTCCGCACCACGATGGAGAACTATGCGGCGCTCAGCGGGCGGGCGTCGCCGGTGCAGCTCATCATGGGGCCGTGGCTGCACGGCAACCGCAACACCACCTTCTCGGGCGACACCGAGTTCGGGCCGGCGGCGACGGTCGACGGCAATGTCACCGAAGGCTGGCTGCAGTTCCGCCGCCGCTGGTTCGACCGCTGGCTGAAGGGCGTCGACAACGGGGCCGAGGCGGAGCCGACGGCGCGGCTGTTCCTGATGGGCGGCGGCAGCGGCCGGCGCACCGCGGAGGGCCGGCTGGACCATGGCGGCGGCTGGATCGCGGCGCCGGCCTGGCCGCTGCCCGGCACCCTCTTCACCGACTACCATCTGCATGCAGACGGCCGGCTGGACCCGGCGGTGCCGGCGGCGGCGGAGGCGTCGATCGCCTACCCATTCGACCCGGCGAATCCGGTGCCGACCATCGGCGGGTCGCTGACCTCCGGCCAGCCGGTGTTCGAGGGCGGCGGCTTCGACCAGACCGAAGGCGACCGCTTCTTCGGCAGCCGCCGGCCCGGCCTGCCACTGTCGTCCCGCCCCGATGTGGTGGTGTTCCAGACAGCACCTCTGACCGAGGACATGGCGGTGGTCGGCCCGATCGAGATCCGGCTGTTCGTCTCCTCCGACGCGCCGGACACCGACTTCACCGCCAAGCTGGTCGACGTGCATCCGCCGACGCCGGACGACCCGCGCGGCTTCGCCCTGAACCTGACTGGCGGCATCCTGCGCTGCCGCTACCGCGACAGCTGGGAGAGCCCGTCGCCGCTGGAGCCGGGCCGGATCTACGCCATCACCATCGAGCCCTTCGCCACCGCCAACCTGTTCAAGGTCGGCCACCGCATCCGGCTCGACATCTCCTCCAGCAACTTCCCGAAATACGACGTCAACCCGAACAGCGGCGAGCCGGAGGGCACGGGGCGGCTGCAGCGGGTGGCGACCAACCGCGTGTGGCTCGACCGCGCGCATCCGTCGAGGATCGTCCTGCCCGTGGTGCCGGCCGAGGCGCTGGTGCCACTGGCCAAGCCGGCGGAGGACTGAGGACTGCGGCCCCACACCGCCGTCAACTTTAAGCTGTCATGCCCGGACTTGATCCACGGGTGTCCGGCTGAGAAAAGGTGGACAGGGCGCACGGTGTTGATTCAGCTCGAGTTCAGGACGTTGGCGCGTCACCTGGACACGAACGGAGCAACACCGTGCGGCATCACAATAGCGTGTTCCACGATCTGCTGAAGCGGGTTCCGTGGAGT
>NZ_JBYRFX010000224.1:0-1589 GCF_057815775.1 Inquilinus sp. | reverse complement strand
GAGGTCGACACCATCACCGACTTCTCCCGGGTTCAGGGCGACAAGATCGACCTCCGGCCGATCGACGCCGACGGCAATGCCGCCAATGGCGACACCGCCTTTACCATCGTCACCGGCGGCGTGTTCACCGGCGCGGGACATGAGGCGATCCTCCACTTCATTAATGGCGGCACGGAGGTTCTGCTCGACATCAACGGCAATGGCCTGGCCGAGATGGTGATCAAGGTCCAGGGCTTCTCGCTGGCCGCATCCGACCTGCTGCTCTGAACCGATCTGTCCCGGACCGGGCAATCGGTCCGGGACGTTCTGTTTCCCGTATCCGACCGATTTTCACCATACTTATGCTATCTGCTGGCGTGGCTTTTCATCGAAACTCATTTTCATCGGGCACTGGCTCGGTAGCATTTGCCCGGGCGGCGTCGCCATCGGCGGATTGTGGCGAGTAGGTGCCCCGGGGTCGTCCCTGCTTTGGTCTTCCTTGCATCTTTGGGGGATATATCGATGGCTACGATTATCGGCACGAGCGGCAATGATATCCTGCATGGTACCAGCGGCGACGACCAGATCTACGGGCTGGACGGCAACGACAACCTGAATGGCGGCTCGGGCTCGAACAATCTCTTCGGTGGCGCCGGCAACGACGTGCTGGACAACACGGCGGCCGGCACCACCGGAGGTTTCGTCAGCACGCTCGAGGGTGGTTCGGGCGGCGATCAGATCCTGGGCAGCTCCGGGGTCACGGACATTGCGTCCTATGCCAGCTCGGCCGCCGGCGTCAGGGTCGACCTGACTGCCCATACGGCCCTCGGCGGCGATGCCCAGGGTGACGGGATCTCCAACATCGACGGGCTGATCGGTTCGGCGTTCGACGACATCCTGACGGCAGACTCGTCTCTCCTCGATTCCTCGCTCAGCGGCGGGGCCGGGAACGACATCCTGACCTTGAAGAGGGAGGGCTCGCTGGATGGCGGGGCCGGGGCCGACACCCTCATCGGCGGCGTGGCGAGTGACGGTCCTTCTTCTATCGCCTTCTACTACGGCTCCTCAGCCGGAGTGACTGTGAACCTGGTCACCGGCAGGGGCTCCGGCGGCGATGCCGAAGGCGATGTGCTGCGGAACATCGACGGTGTCAACGGGTCCGGGCGTGACGACCTTCTGATCGGCAATGCGGGAGACAACTACCTCAATGGCTCGGACGGCAACGACCGGATCAACGGTGGTGGTGGGCACGACTATCTCTCTGGCGGCAACGGCGATGACTGGCTCGCGGGCAGCGCCGGCACCCTTTCTCTGGATGGTGGAGCGGGCATCGACACGACCACCTTTGCTGCATCCGCCGCCGCCGTGCAGATCAATCTGCCGAATGGCTCTGGCCAGGGCGGCGATGCCCAGGGGGTCCGCTTCAGCGGCATCGAGAACATCGTCGGCTCGCACTTCGCCGACACGCTGGCCGGCGGCGCCGAGCAGAACCGCTTCGAAGGCGGCGCCGGGGCGGATACGCTGGATGGCGGCCTGGGCATCGACACCGCGTCCTATGCCGGATCGGCCGCCGGGGTGGTGGTGAACCTGCTGGGCGGTATCGGTTTCGG
>NZ_JBYRFX010000223.1:0-5789 GCF_057815775.1 Inquilinus sp. | reverse complement strand
AGCTTGACCTGACCACAGAGGGCTACGCTGTTGTTGTAGTTGTCCCGGTTCGCCTTATGGACGTCGGGGCCGCTTATCCCTGGCGGCGGCCGCGGGATCGACGTGTCCCGGAACATCCACATCTTGGTGGTCCAGCCGTTGTCGCTGCCGGCGACAGGGTCGAACACCAGGGACGGCGCCTGTAGCGCCAGGGCGCCGGAGATATCGTTGAGATCCTGGGCGCAGACCTGCATGGCCGTCAGCGCCCGCAGGACGGTCGCGAATTTGAGCAGCGTCTCCCGATCCGGCGTGGTCGAGCCCTGCTGCGGGGACACGGTGTAGTCCCCGGCCGAGACGATGGCATCGGCGGTCTTCGACCAGGCGTAGTCGGCGAGGCCAGTGCCCGAGGCGGCCAGCCAGATGACGGCCAGCTGGATGATGCTCATCCCGCCCTTGACCGGAAACAGCAGGATCCCGGCGGCCGCCATGCGGCCCATCGTCCGGAATGGGTGGACGCCGCGGCCGCCGACCTGGCCGGAGGTCGCGCTCTCGGCCGAGCCCTCGAGGAAGCTCAGCGTCCCGAGGATCACGGCGAAGATGATGACGGCAAGGTTGAGGGTGCTGAACACCGTGCCGAGGATCGACCCCGGCGTCTCGAAATCCCCGTTGCCATAGAACATCCAGCTCGCAGCACCGCCGCTGAGCTGGTCGAGGAAGCCGACCCCGAACGGGCCCTCGCGCGGCGTGAACAAGCCGGTGGTGTTGTCCAAGATGCTACTCCGTCGCTGCGAGGGCGCTGGCGACCGTCGCGGTCTCCAGCTGGTCGAGCTGCGTCTCCAGGCGGGTCAGGTCGAGCAGCACGGCGTCGAGCCGCGCCTCCTCCTGGTCGAGGCCCCGCGGGCCGAGGGTGACGAGGCCGAGGCGCCAATCCTGATTCTGCGGGCCGGCGCCGTAGCGGGCGATCACCCAGGCCAGCGAATCCAGCACCGACGTCTTTCCGGGTTCGGCCTCGGATGCCGCCCTGACGGCCGACAGGGTCCTGACCAGCGGCCCGCGCAGCGCCCGAAGGCGGTTGGCGTCGATCACCGCGGCGGCCAGCACCGTTCCGCTGCCGCCCCGTTCGCTGACATTCGGGGGTGGCACGCCGGCGATGGCGGCGATGGTCCGATCCTTCACCGCTGACGGAGTGGTTGGATCCAGCAGCGCCGCGGCCGTCTGGTTCGGGGTCCAACTGGTCAGCCGCGTCCGCGTGGCGTCGGCAAGGGCAGCGTCGGGTCGGATGCTGTCGATGCCGGCGCTTCCGCCGAGCATCTGGGCCCGCACGTCGAGAGCGGTGATGGCGTCTCCCATGGCGGCTGCCTTCATCGCCGTGTTGCACGGGTCGAGCGCCTGGCCCGCGGGCCCGTAATTCTCGATCACCTCCGACAGGGCCTGACGGCGCTGGATCTCGGACGCGGCCGCCGCAAAGGCCTGTCCTGCAGCCCGGGTTGTGGTCGCATTGCGATCGCCGTCCAAGGCTTTCTGCTTGGTCAGCACCCCGATGATCGACGTCAGAATCTGGGCGTTCAGCGCCTGCTGGGTCGAGACCGCGGCGCCCAGGCCGTCGACCCCCGAATTCAGCTCGCTCTGCGCGGCACTGTGCCCAGCCCGCCATTCGGGATCTGTCACGAACTTACATGCGGCCCAGCTCGTCGCCGGCATCACCGCCGCCGCGAGCACGCCGACCAGCAGGATCCTGAGCTTCATTGCCCACCTCCATTGATGCCGACACCGGCATCGATCCGGATTGCGGCGTCGGCCGCCACCGCCGTCAGCCGGCGGAGCCGGCGGTCCAGCCGATCCGCCATCAGGGCGGCCTTGGCGGCCTTGATGGCGATGGTGTCCAGCTGCGTTCCCCGGGCGTCGCCGGCGGCCATCGTCGCGCTCCACGCCATGCCGCCGTCGGTGCCGGACCAGTGGCTGGCGATCGCATCCATGGGCGAGGGGGCGGCAACCGCGACCATCGCCTCGAGCGCGGCCGAACGCCGGGCATCGGCCTGGCGCTGCGCGACCAGGCGGGATGCCTCTCCGGCGCTGCTGGCATCGCCCGGGACCTCCGGCGGTCCCATCACGAAGTCGAGCCATCGTGCCGCCTTGGCCTGGTCGCCCGACAACAGGTCGTCGGGGCTCGGAATGGTGCTGACGTCGTGATATCGCGCGAACCAGGCATCCCGGGCCGCCGTGGTGCGATCCGCGCCTTGGCGGTTGGCCGGGGCATCGCGCAGAGTCTGCCGGTACTGCGGCAGCGCGCCGAAGCCCTGCGAGGCGGTGCTGGCCAGCGTCACCAGCTGGCACGGCTCATATCCGATCGCCTGATATCGCTCCGTCCGCTCCTTCAGGGCCAGCGCCTGCCATTGGGCATTCATCACCCCCGCGCCTGCCTGCAGGCTCTTGGTCAGCGCGGTGTTGCCGGCGTCGGAGGACAGGTTCTCCTGCCGGTTCAGGACCGCGAGAGCCGAGCTCAACTCCTGCTGCTCGGCGATGGCCTGGGCCAGCAGCCTGGATTGGACGCTGGCGATGGTCCCGGAAACCGACGAAGCGAGGTCGGCGGTGCGGTCGTTGACGCGTTCCTCGACGCCGGCGCAGGAGGCGCCGAGCGCGGGCCCGGAGATCGCCGCCCCGAACACCGCGCCGAGCAACAGCTTGTGCAGCGAGGCCATCACTGGACCTCCGTGGAGCCGGTGATGGCGTACCGAGCCGCCATCACCCGTGCGGCTCGGCGCAGCTCACCCGCACGGCGAGCCTCGTCGGTCGCTGCGTTGGAAGGTGCCGTGACCGGCGGAAGAGGCATACCGACCGACAGCAGGGCCGCCTGCGTGCCTCCCTGCGGTTCGTCGCCGTCGTCGAGCCGGCGCATCGGGTCGATGCCGCCGGCGAGGCGGACAGCGTCCGTCGTCGCCAGGCCACCCGCGGCGATCTGTGCATCCGATCCGCCGCGGTAGTAGGCCCGCCCGGCCGACACCTCGGGACACGTCCGCGACGTCGTTGCGTATTCGCGAGCGACATCCGCCTTCGCGATCGCGAGGGTCTGGGATTCGATGGCGCTGGTCGCCGACTCCATCGTCTTTCGCGCCTGCGTCGAACGCTGTTCCTCGGTCAGGCCCGTCTGCCGCGCCAGCGTGGCGATGCCGCCGAGCAGCCCGTTGATGGCGACAATCCGTGTCCCCATCGCAGCCTCGGTTGCGGCCTGGGCGCGCGCGGCCGTGCTGCCGAGCAGAACCATGCCCGTCACGGCGAAGATCAGGACCATGCGCATGTGCCATCTCCCGACGGGCGCCCGCGGGCGCGGAATAGGTGCGGTCTCGATCCGTTTCCCGGGACTCTCGTGAAGAGCCATGGGTCTCTCCTTCCTCCCGCCAGGGACGGATCTTGGTGTTCTTGGCCGGACCGCGCGGCCGCATGGAGGGCGGGAGGAATTCATCAGCTGCACTGCCCCAGGAAGGAGCAGCGCAGGCGTTTCTCTTCATCAGAGGCCCCGCTCGACGTCAGCGGCGACGAGGGCGTCGCTGTCGGGGTGGGGGAGGGGGCCTGCTGCTGAAAATTCTGGATGGTCGGCGGCGTGAAGCTGACCGACTGAGGGATGATCGAATTCTTCGGGGCGCCGTAGGAGCCGAGACCGGCAAGATTGATCCGGCTCAGCCCGGACCGGTTCGTGACGCGATCGAGCGCGTCCTGCACGGCCTGGTCGGGGCTCACCACCTGATTCATGACGCTCCGCATGCCGCCGACGGCATTGCCGAGCTGGTCGTTCAGCACGTCGCAAGCCTTCTGCTTGGCCGCGTCGAGCACATTGTCGCCGATCGACTGCGCCAGCTGCTGCACCAGGCCGAGCGGATCCGGAATGATCCCCGAGATGTCGAAGGTCCGGAGCAGGCTGGAATCGATGCAGCTCTTGGCGCCGCTGAAGAAGTCCGCCGGGTTGACCTTCAGGCTGTCCAGCATCGCGACCTCGCGCTGCAGGGCCGCATCCGCCGCCTTAGAGACGGGGCACTGCACCTGTCCCCAGGCCGTGCCGCTGAGGAAGGCAGTCGCCAGGGCCGCGGCGATGCAATAGCCGGTGATCTTCATGGTTTTGGATCCTCTGGGGATGCGTCGCCGGCAGCGCCGCCGGTGCGGCCGTCCTCGCGATCGATGTCGCCGAGCACGCGCATGGCCCACAGCAGGCCGCTGCGCCGCTCGTTGTCCATGCGCTGGGCCTCGAGCTGCAGCTCCTTGTTGGCGATGATGGCCCGTTCGATCGCAAGCCGTTTGCGATCGGACATGGCCACGCCTTCGAGATTCCAGCTGTCGCTGGACTGGGCCGAGCCCTCGACGATGGGCGGCACGCCCGGCTCGGCGGTGTCCGGCACGCCGGGCTGGACCGGCTGCATGTTGGTGTAGGCACTGCCGGTGATGGCCGAAACGTCGTAGCCGACGCCGTAGGCGAAGTATTGGCAGACGGAGACACCATTGCCATCGACCGCCGGCGACGTCCCCTTGCCCGCCTTCGGCGCAAGGCAGCCGCCTCGCACGAATGCCTGAATTCGACCGATGCCGAACTGCATGCCGAAGGCGATGGCGGAATCGTCGATGACGAAGGTCTTGCCGCCATAGGAGACCTGTTGCCCCCGCAACTGGTCGGCATATCCGGCGACCTGCGACCAACTGGTGCGGTGGTAGGTCAGGAAGGCCTGCACCTGGCCGGAGCGGTCCTGCAGGAACTGTTCCCGGGTCCCGCTGTAGAGCTGTTCGAAGGTGCCGGGACAGGCCTGGAAGAAGCCGACGCAACCTGGTGGATTGATCGGGGGGCTGTTGTTGGAGGTCCAGCCGCCCTCGGCCGCGGACAACCGGGCCGCGAACGGCGCCAGGCTCTCCGGGAGCCCGGCGGCGATCAGCTCGGATTGCGGCACCCCGGCCCGGGCCGGGAGCGTGGTTGCTCCCATGCCGGCCAGGACGAGCGCCAGGGCGGCCGATCGATTCACCGCAGCCCGCTCCGATCCAGCTTGACCGGCCCCTGCGGCTCGGCGCCGCCGGGATCAGTCGCCGGTCCCGCTGGCTGCTGACCGCTCCAGCCCGGCGCCCCGGCGTCCAGCTCGCTGAGGTCGCTCCTCACCCGATAGACCATCGGGGCATCGCGCCCGCTGCCCGCCATCGTGCCGAACCGGGCATAGTCGTCGAACAGCAGGACGTCCTCCTGGCCCGGCCGGCGCAGCACGATGCGGGTCGGGCATTCCGCGTTGCAGCCGATCTCCTGCAGGCGCGAGACGAGAACCTCGCCGCCGGGGACTGCCGCCTTCCCGACCCGGACATCCGCGGATGCCACCCAGGTCGCCCGCTTCAGCTCATCCCGGGTCCAGATGCCGTTGGGGTCGCCGTCGAACACCGGCTTGTCCTTCAGGGTGATGTCGACCCACGGGGCCGGATCTGCCGCCCACCCGCTCCCACACATCATCAGAGTGCAGACGAGGACTGACGCAACGCGCGCAAAGTTATGGTTGCGATCCAAGAGTATTCTCCTGTCGTTAAATGATGAATATCCCGGCGACGGCTATGGATATCCCGTATCGAGAACATGAGTTCTCAATTTCAGCGATATCGACAATTGCCGATCGCTGGAGGGCTATTTGCCTTCCTTCAGGTATTTTGGGGATGTGTGCGATTTCCACTTGTAGCGTCGCATTGCGTTAGGCATATCGCAAGAGGAAATCTTGCGGTGGACGAAAAATGTTCGCTTCTTTCAAGCACTTCCAGATCCCGCTTCTAAGGCTGGCAGGTCGAACGTCAGGACGGCG
>NZ_JBYRFX010000222.1:0-3573 GCF_057815775.1 Inquilinus sp. | reverse complement strand
CACGATGCGCAGGCTGTCGATCGCCGCCTGCATCGAATCGGTCAGGTCGAGATCCTCGCGGATCGCCCGCAGGAACAGCTCCTGCTCGCGGTCGCACAGCTCCTGGTGGCCGGGTTCGTCCGCCATGGTGATCCAGCGGTCTTTCTCGACGAAATGATTGTCGCCGTCGATCGCCGAGGAATGGATCTTCAGCGCGTTGGTCTTGGTGTGGCGATCGATGTCGGCGGAATCGGAGATCGCGTCGGTCTTGGCCTCGCCCTGTCCCTCCTGTGGCATGACGATCGAGACGCAGCCCTTCGGCCCGACCACATCCTTCACGAAATAGGCGACCTCGCTCATCATCGGGCCCCAGCCAGCCTCGTACCAGCCGACCGAGCCATCGTCGAACACGACGTGGAGATGGCCGTAATTGTGGATCTCGACCGCGTCGGACAGGCGGGCGCCGATGCCGTGCACCCGCACCGGCCGGGCCCCGGTCATCTGGCACATCACGTCGACATAATGGACGCCGCAATCGACGATCGGCGACAGCGACTGCAGCAGGTTCTGGTGCCAGGTCCAGGACGGGCCCGAGCTCTGCTGGTTCAAATTCATCCGCATCACCAGCGGCTTGCCCAGGGTCTTCGCCACCTCGATGAACTTCACCCAGGACGGGTGGACGCGCAGGATGTAGCCGATCACCAGCTTGCGGTTGGTTTCCTTGGCCCGGGCGACGATGCGTTCGGCATCCTCGACCGTGGTCGCGATCGGCTTTTCCATGAAGACATGGGCGCCGGCATCCAGCGCCTTCAGCGCGAACTCGGCATGGGTGTCGGAATAGGTGTTGATCGACACCGCATCCGGCCGGGTCGCCGCCAGCGCCTCATCGTAATCGGCGTAGCGGGGATAGCCCGCCAGCTCCGCCGGCAGCTCGGTCTTGTGGATCGAGCGGGCGACGAGGCCGGCGATCTGGAAGCCGTCCAGCCGGTGATAGGCCAGGGCATGCGACAGCCCCATATGGCCGACCCCGACGACGAGGACGCGCACCGGATCGGTCATGGGGAAACTCCTGGTCGTGGGTCGTGGGGCCGGGACGCATGGAAGCGGCCGGCGCGATCCGAATGTCGGTCAGCCGCCCCGCCGATGGCAAGGGGATTGGCACCGCTTACGTCCGACATTGCGGGTATTCGCAGGACAGCCCATCTGCAACGGGTCGGACTTCGCAAAGGATCCCGCGCCATGCCCCCATCGTCCCTGACGATCACCCTGATCGGCGGCCCGACCGCCCTTGTCGAGATCGGCGGCCTGCGCCTGCTGACCGACCCGACCTTCGACCCGCCCGGCCTGTACCGGGAGGTGCCGGTGCGGTTCGAGAAGACCTCCGGCCCGGCCCTGTCGGTCGAGGAGATCGGCCGGCTCGACGCGGTGCTGCTGAGCCACGACCATCATCTCGACAATCTCGATGGCGGCGGGCGCGCCATGCTGCCGAGCGTCGGCACGACCTATACCACCCAGGCCGGGGCGGGCCGGCTGGGCGGCAACGCGCTGGGCCTTGCGCCCTTTGAAACGCAGGTCATCGAGGGGAAGGATTCGGAACGTCTGTTCGTCACCGCCGCCCCGGCGAGGCACGGCCCGGTCGGCATCGAGCCGATCTCCGGCGATGTCGTCGGCTTCCTGCTGGGTGTCGACCAGCCCGGCGATGCGATCTACATCACCGGCGACACCGTCTGGTACGAGGGGATGGCCGAGGTGGCGCGCCGCTTCTCGCCGAAGGTGGTGATGCTGTTCACCGGCGCCGCGGAGCCGCGCGGCCGGTTCCGCATGACCATGGGCAGCAATGATGCGCTGGAGGCGGCCGCCTCCTTCCCGCAGGCCGCCATCGTCGCCATCCACAACGAGGGCTGGTTCCATTTCAAGGAAAGCGCGGCCGACCTTCCCGCGTCCTTCGCCACGCTCGGCGTCGCGTCCCGGCTGACCGCCCTGGAACGGGGTCAGCCGGTGCGATTCCCGCTGTAGGGCCGGCTTCAGCCCCGGTTCAGGGTGCCGGCGTGGTGGCGGATGTGGTCGGCGATGAAGCTGGAGATGAAGTAGTAGCCGTGGTCGTAGCCGGCATGGCGGCGCAGGGTCAGGGGTTGGCCCCCGGCCTTGCAGGCGGCTTCGAACAGATGGGGATGCAGCTCGCGCGCCAGGAACTGGTCGGCCTCGCCCTGGTCGATCAGCAGCTCCGGGCAGCGGGCCCCCTGCTCCACCAGCGCCGTCGCATCCCATTCCGCCCAGGCGGCCTGGTCCGGGCCGAGATAGTTGCCGAACGCCTTCTGCCCCCAGGGGCATTGCGACGGCGCCGCGATCGGCGCGAAGGCCGACACCGACCGGTACAGGCCGGGATTGCGCAGCGCCGCCACCAGCGCCCCGTGCCCGCCCATGGAGTGGCCGAAGATGCCCATCGCCGAACGCTGCGCCGGGAAGTGCCGGCCGATCAGCTCCGGCAGTTCGCGGGTCACATAGGCGTGCATCCGGTAACCGTCGCGCCACGGCGCCGCCGTCGCGTCGAGATAGAAGCCGGCGCCCAGGCCGAAATCCCAGGATGCATCGTCGCCCGGGTGTCGCCGGTCGCGCGGGCTGGTGTCCGGCGCCACCAGCATCAGCCCGAATTCGGCCGCATGGCCCAGGGCCCCGGCCTTGGTCATGAAGGTCTCGTCCGTGCAGGTCAGCCCCGCCAGGTAGACCAGCACCGGCACCGGGCGTTCGGCCGCCTGCGGCGGCACGAACACCGAGAACTGCATCTCGCCGCCGATCTCGGACGAGGCGTGGCTGTAGAAGCCGACCTCGCCCTCGAAGGCCCGGTGCTTGCTGCGAAGGACCGGCGCGGTCATCAGAATTCGACCACGGTGCGGATCGACGTGCCCGCATGCATCAGGTCGAAGCCTTCGTTAATGCGCTCGAGCGGCAGCTTGTGGGTGATCATCGGGTCGATCTCGATCTTGCCCGACATGTACCAGTCGACGATCTTCGGCACGTCGG
The DNA here is from genome assembly GCF_057815775.1 of Inquilinus sp. Lineage (NCBI taxonomy): Bacteria > Pseudomonadati > Pseudomonadota > Alphaproteobacteria > Rhodospirillales > Rhodospirillaceae > Inquilinus > Inquilinus sp. Next base: position 573 of record NZ_JBYRFX010000222.1, on the reverse strand, counting down.
TCCGGCCCCGCGCGCCGCCGAAGGCCGATCCCTTCCACACCCGCCCGGTCACCAGCTGGAACGGACGGGTCGAGATCTCCTGCCCCGCGCCGGCCACGCCGATCACGATGCTCTGGCCCCAGCCACGGTGGGAGGCTTCCAGCGCCGCCCGCATCACCTTGGTGTTGCCGGTGCAGTCGAAGGTGTAGTCCGCGCCGCCGATCTGGTCCGCACCGCGCTTGGTCAGGTTCACCAGATACGGCACCAGATCGCCCTCGACCTCGCTCGGGTTCACGAAATGGGTCATGCCGAAGCGCTCGCCCCATTCCTTCTTCGAATTGTTGAGGTCGACGCCGATGATCATGTCCGCCCCGGCCAGCCGCAGGCCCTGGATCACGTTCAGCCCGATGCCGCCGAGCCCGAACACGATCGCGGTCGCGCCTTCCTCGACCTTCGCCGTATTGATCACAGCACCGATGCCGGTGGTCACGCCGCAGCCGATGTAGCAGATCTTGTCGAAGGGCGCGTCCGGGTTGACCTTCGCCAGCGCGATCTCCGGCAGCACGGTGAAGTTCGAGAAGGTCGAACAGCCCA
>NZ_JBYRFX010000221.1:0-4229 GCF_057815775.1 Inquilinus sp. | reverse complement strand
CGTGCATGCCGTGGATGTCCTCCGGGCTGGTTTCCTCACGCACCAGGATCACCCGGTCGCCCATCTGGGCCAGGGTCTCGGCCTCGTCGGCGGTCAGCACGATCTTGCCCGAGGCGGCGCCGGGCGACGCCGGCAGGCCCTTGGTGATGACGTCGCGCTTCGCCTTGGGGTCCAGCGTCGGGTGCAGCAACTGGTCGAGCGCCTGCGGCTCGACCCGGCGCACCGCCTCGCGCTGGTCGATCACCCCGCCCTCGGCCAGCTCGACCGCGATGCGCAGCGCAGCGGCCGCGGTGCGCTTGCCGTTGCGGGTCTGCAGGATGTAGAGCCGGCCCTGCTGGACCGTGAACTCGATGTCCTGCATGTCGCGATAATGGCCTTCCAGCCGGTCGCGAATGTCGCACAGCTGCCGGTAGGTCTCCGGCATCGTCTCTTCCATCGACGGCAGGTCGCTGCCCGCCGCCTCGCGCGACACCTTGGTCAGGTTCTGCGGCGTGCGGATGCCGGCGACCACGTCCTCGCCCTGGGCGTTGACCAGGTATTCGCCGTAGAAGGCGTTCTCGCCGGTCGACGGGTTGCGGGTAAAGGCGACGCCGGTGGCGCAATCGTCACCCATGTTGCCGAACACCATGGCCTGGACGGTGACCGCCGTGCCCCAGCTGGCCGGGATGTCGTGCAGCCGGCGATAGGTGATGGCGCGTTGGTTCATCCAGGAGCCGAACACGGCGCCGACCGCACCCCAGAGCTGGTCTTCCGGATCCTGCGGGAAGGGCTGGCCCAGATCGGTCTCGACCACCGATTTGTAGCGGTCGACCAGGGTCTGCAGGTCCTGCGCGCTCAGCTCGGTGTCCAGCGACACGCCGCGCTCGCGCTTGATGCCCTCGAGCTCGTCCTCGAAGCGGTAATGCTCCACCCCCAGCACGACGTCGCCATACATCTGGATGAAGCGGCGATAGCTGTCATAGGCGAAGCGGTCGTCGCCGGTGCCCACGGCGAGGCCGCTGACGGTCTCGTCGTTCAGGCCGAGATTGAGCACCGTGTCCATCATGCCCGGCATCGAGGCGCGGGCGCCGGAGCGGACGGAGACCAGCAGCGGGTTGGTCTTGTCGCCGAACTTGGCGCCGACCACCGATTCGATCGCGCCGAGCGCGGCCTGGACCTGGGTCTTCAGCTCGTCCGGATAGGTCCGGCCGTTATCGTAGTAGTGCGAGCACAGCTCGGTGGTGATGGTGAAGCCGGGCGGTACCGGCAGCCCCAGGACGCTCATCTCAGCGAGGTTGGCCCCCTTGCCGCCGAGAAGGTTGCGCATATCGGCGCGGCCATCGGCCTTGCCGTTCCCGAAGCCGTAGACCCATTTGGTCATAACGTTCGACTCTCCACCTTGGCGTGCTTGGGAGAAGGACGGAGCCCGGGCCGACGACCCGGGGCGGCAAAGGCGGCACGACGCAACCGAACCGGGCCCATCATAGGGCCCGGCAACGAACAGGCGACCGGCAAACGACGTCTGCGGTCCGGTGCATCATACCTCCGCCTCGATCCAGCGTAGCGGGGAAACGGTCGAATCCCCCTACGTGTTCCTTGCCTTGCACCGCAGCGAGCCGATGAAGTCAAGCGCGGAAAGCCGGCGGAAATCCTCGTACTTTTACCTTTTTGCAGCGCAACGAGGCGCCGTCACGATTCGTAAGGGTAGAGATAAAAATCGTTGAGTGACTGCTAAGCGGGCATAGGAGATTGCCCCAGCCCGACTGAATCGGCCATGAGACAAAAACGGCGAGTCGACGCGAGGCCGCCGAATCCGGGCATGAGGACGCGCGACGGCCCTTATCCGGTTTGCGCCAGCCGAGGCGCGGCCGAATGACGCGCCAAGGGTATAGGGGCCGTCGGCCGGATCCGTCTGAGCCCCTTTTTCTGTCATTGCCGGGTCAAGCCCGGCAATGACAGTTGTGGGGGAATGCTCATAAACCCCGCATCGAACACGGTGGCTACAAGCGTTCGGTGAACTAGCCTTCGACCTTCGAGAAGTCGGCGACCGCATCCATCGAGCGCGCCAGGTCTTCCAGCAGCGCCAGCCGGTTGCGGCGCAGCGCCGGGTCCGGATCGTTGACCAGCACCGCGTCGAAGAAGGCGTCGACCGCCGGCCGCCAGCCGGCCAGCACGGTCATGGCACCGCCGAAATCACCGCCGGCCAAGGCGGCGCGCAGCGGCTCGACATCCGCCTCCAGCCGCTCGAACAGCGACTGTTCCTCCGCCATGGTGAAGCGCGACGGGTCGACATCGCCGAAGGCCTCGACCCCGTCCTTCTTGCGCTCGATCCGGGCGATGTTGCCGGCGCGGCGATAGGCGGTCAGCAGGTTGGCGCCGTCCTCGGTGCCGAGGAAGCCGGCCAGCGCGTCGACCCGGCCGAGCAGACGCAGCAGATCGTCTTCCGCCCCGACGGCGAAGACCGCATCGACCAGATCGTGGCGGACACCCTTCTCGCGCATCGCCACCTTCAGACGATCGGCGATGAAGGTCAGCAGGTCCTCGACCACCACAGCCTTGTCGCGCAAGCCCTCGACGCGATAGGCGTCCCAGGCCGCACCGAAGGCCTGGCGCAGCGGCAGGGCCAGCTTGTTCTCGTCGATCAACCGGATCACGCCCAGTGCGGCGCGGCGCAGGGCATAGGGGTCGCGGCTGCCCGTCGGCTTCTCGTCGATGGCGAAAAAGCCGGCCAGGGTGTCGATCTTGTCGGCCAGGGCCACGGCGATCGACACCGGCGCGGTCGGGCAGCGATCGCTGGGCCCCACCGGCTTGTAGTGGTCGGCGATCGCCTCGGCCACCTCGGCCGGCTCACCCTGGGCCAGGGCGTAGTAGCGGCCCATCAGCCCCTGCAGCTCCGGGAACTCGCCGACCATCTCCGAAGTCAAATCGGCCTTGGCCAGCCGCGCGGCCCGCGCGGCCCGGGCCGGGTCGGCGCCGAGCGCCGGCGCCAGGGCGGCGGCCAGCGCCGCCATGCGCTCGACCTTCTGCGCCACGCTGCCGAGCTTGGCGTGGAAGGTCACCTTTTCCAGATCCTTGACCCGGTTTTCCAGCGGCGTCTTGCGGTCCTGGTCCCAGAAGAACTTGGCGTCGGACAGGCGGGCGCGCAGCACCCTCTCATTGCCGTCGATGACGGTGGCGCCGCCATCCCTGGTCTCGGTGTTGGCGACCACGGCGAAGCGCGCCGCCAGCTTGCCATCCGCCCCTTCCAGGGCGAAATAGCGCTGATGCGTGCGCATCGAGGTCACCAGCACCTCCGCCGGCACGTCCATGAAGGCATCGTCGATGCGGCCGAGATAGGCCACCGGCCATTCGACCAGCCCGGTCACCTCGTCCAGCAGGCCCGGATCGTCGCGCAGCGCCAGCCCGGCCGCCTTGGCCTGCTGTTCGACCTGCGCCTTGATCAGCGCCTTGCGCTCCTCGCGGTCGAGCACGACACGGGCGTCGCGCAGCTTCGCCTTGTAGTCGGCAAAGCCGGTGACCTTGATGCGTTGCGGCGCCAGGAAGCGATGGCCGACCGTGCTGTCGACCGCCGCCTTGGCCCCCTGGCCCGACCCGTCGATGTCGGGCTTGTGCAGATCATAGCGGAACGGCACCAGCTGACCATCGAACAGCGCCAGCACATGGTGCAGCGGGCGCACCCAGCGCACCACCTGCTCCGCCGCCCGCATCGATTTCGGCCAGGGCAGGCCGAGGATCGCCTTGCGGATCACCTCCGGCAGCAGATCGGCGGTCGGGCCGCCCGGAACGGTCAGGCTGGCGAACCAGATCTTGCCCTTCGGCGTGTCGCGCTGTTCGCACTGGTCCAGCGTCAGCCCGGTCGCCTTCAGGAAGCCGTCGATCGCCTGTTGCGGCGCGTCGACCTTGGGGCCCTTGCGCTCCTCGACCACGTCGGGGCGCACCGCCGGCAGGCCATCGACCACCAGCGCCAGGCGCCGCGGCGTGACATGGGCTTCGGCCGTGGCGAAGGCCAGGCCGGCCGCCTTCAGTGCGTCGGTGACCAGGGACTTCAGATCCTCCGCGGCGCGCGCCAGCATGCGGGCCGGGATCTCTTCGGAGAAGAGTTCGAGCAGGAATTCAGCCATGTCAGCCCCCCTCAGGCCGCGTCGAGCCAGAGTCGGCAGCAGGCCCGGGCGAGGTCCCGCACACGACCGATATAGGCGGCGCGCTCGACCACGGAGATCACGCCGCGGGCGTCGAGCAGGTTGAAGTTG
>NZ_JBYRFX010000220.1:0-5951 GCF_057815775.1 Inquilinus sp. | reverse complement strand
GTGCTCGACCAGGGCGACGGCCGGGTCGGCGCCACGATCACACCGCAGCACCTGGTGCTGAACCGCAACGACCTGCTCGTCGGCGGGGTGCGGCCGCATTACTACTGCCTGCCGGTGGTGAAGCGGGAGAACCACCGCCTGGCGCTGCGGGCGGCCGCGACCTCGGGCGACCCGCGCTTCTTCCTCGGCACCGATTCCGCGCCGCATCCGGTGCATGCGAAGGAGACGGCCTGCGGCTGCGCCGGCGTGTTCAACGCCCGCGTCGCCGTCGCCTGCTACGCCGAGGTGTTCACGGAGGAGGGGGCGCTGGACCGGTTCGAGGCCTTCGCGTCGCTGAACGGCCCGGCCTTCTACCAGCTGCCGGTGAACGAGGACACCATCACCCTGGTCCGCGGCAGCGAAGACCTGCCGGAACGGCTGGCGGTGCCGGGCGGCAACGACGTCCACGTCTTCCGCGGCAAGACCGTGCCGGGCTGGCGGGTGGCGGGGTAGGCTCACATGGGGCGACCCAGAGGCCGAAGGACGTTCCGATGATCAGGCCTGCCGTATTCCACGATGCGCCGATCACCGGGCTCTCGGTGGAGGGCGGCGTGCTTCACATCGAGGTGGGTGAGTTTGCCCTGTCGCAGGCCGAGATGTGTCCGCCGACCCGCCTCTCGATCCGGAACTGCCGGGAGATCCTTCGCAACGGCATCTTGGTTGCGAGAATCGTGTCGGAATCCGAAGGTGGTGAGATCTATCGGATCGAAGAGGATGCTACCGGCATCACCGTGACGGTCATTTGGCATAAATTCCAACCGTATGCCGAATGGTCCGTCGTCTACAGGTTTGCCGGAGCGGATCTGGCAGTAACTGCTTCACAGCCGTGAGCTCATACAGGTTCGCCCCGGCTCAGCTCTCTGTCCCGACCGGGCGGAAGAACGTCCGCTCGTGGCGCAGGAAGCAGCGGTTCTCCTTGGCGTAGGCCATGGCCTTGGCGACCTCGGGGTCCCCGGCGGCGCGCTGCCGGTAGACTTCGTAGGCAGCGAAGCTGGGGAAGCTGAACAGCGCCAGGGCGACGTCGCTCTCGCCCTCCGACGGCAGGAAATAGCCGTGATGGGTGCCGCCGAAGCGCGGCACCAGCTCCAGCCACATCCGGGCATAGGTCTCGAATTCCGGCAGCTTGTCCTGGTCGACGACGTAGCGGACATGGCAAGTGATCATCGCGGGCTCCAGGGCGGGGATGGTGGTGCTAGCATAGCCTGCATGAAGCTGCCTGCGAGCGTCCTCAGCCATCGCCTGGCTGGATCGTGATCGCGGCGCTGGAATTCGTCGGAAAGGATCTGTCCGTGACCGTCGCGATCGATGCGCTTGATATCAGCATGCTGGACGACCGCATCCGCGGCGTGCCGCCGGGAACCGCGCCGATGCCGCTGGCGGCGGTGGCGGCAAAGGGCTGGCATCCGGCCGAGGGCGAGATGTCGCTGCCGGTGCTGACGCTGGATGAGGCGGCCTTCGCCGGCAACCGCGACCTGATGCTGCGCTATGCGGCGGAGCAGGGGGCGGCGATCGCGCCGCATGGCAAGACGCCGATGCTGCCGCAGCTGGCCGGGGCGCTGGTCGCGGCCGGGGCCTGGGGCACCACCGTGGCCGACATCCGCCAGGCGACTGTCATGCTGCATGCCGGGCTGAACCGGCTGATCCTGGCGAACGAGGTTGGCGGCCCGGGCGGCGCCCGGCGCCTGGCCCGGCTGCTGGAGGCCTATCCGCAGGCAGAGCTGCATCCCTTCGTCGATTCGGTCGAGGCGGTACAGGCGCTCGATGTCGCCTGGCGCGAGGTCGGGCTGCCGCCGCTGTCGGTGCTGGTCGAGATCGGCGCCGGCCGGGCCGGGGCCCGCGACCTCGCCGCGGCCGAACGGGTGATCGCCGCGGTCGCCGCCAGCGACGGGCGCCTGCGCCTGGCCGGCGTCGCCACCTATGAGGCCGCGGCGGCCAGCGCCGCCCCCGGCCGGGCCGAAGCCGTCGTCGCCGGTCTGGCCGAACTGGCAGCGGCGACCTTCCAGCGCGTCCGCGCCGCGGTGGGCGCCGGCGTCCCGCTGATCGTCACCGCCGGCGGCTCCTATTATTTCGACCTGGTGGTGCGCCATCTCGGCCCGGTGGTCGCGGCAGATGGCGCGGCGACGCTGGTGCTGCGCTGCGGGTCGCTGTTCCTGAGCGACCACGCCTTCACCGCCCGCGGCCTGGCCGAGATCGACGGGCGCCAGGGCTTCCGCATCGGTGGCGAGATCCAAAGTGCGGCGAAGAGCTTCCGCCCGGCGCTGCGGCTGTGGGCCGAGGTGCTGTCGCAGCCGGAGCCCGGCCTGGCGCTGTGCGGCATGGGCATGCGCGACGTGTCCTACGACCAGGACCTGCCGATCCCGTTGCGCCTGCACCGCGACGGCCGGGTGCTGGCCGATTTCGCCGGGCCGGACGCGGCGCGGGTGGCCAAGCTGAACGACCAGCACAGCTTCCTGGCGCTGGGCCCCGACAGCCCGGTCGCGGTCGGCGACGTCGTCGAATTCGGCATCTCCCACCCCTGCACCTGCCTGGACCGCTGGCGGGTGGTCTGGGGCGTGGACGAGGGTGGCCGGGTCCGCACCGCCTATCCCACCCGCTTCGGCTGAGCATGGGTTCGACGATGAAACTGTCCTGGTTCGTGGCCTTGATCGCATGGGCCCTGGTCGTCCCGGCCATGGCGGCGGAGCCGTCCGGCCTGGCCGACGCCACCATCCTGATCATCCGCCATGCGGAGAAAAGCCCGCAGAGCGGCCATGGCCTGACCCCGTCCGGCGAGGCCCGGGCGGCGGCCTATGTCGGCTATTTCCAAAACCTGGCCCTGGACGGCGTGCCGGCGCGGCCGGACATGCTGGTCGCCACCGCCGACACCAAATCCAGCCATCGCCCGCGCCTGACGATCGAGCCGCTGAGCCGCGCGCTCGGCCTGCCGGTCGATCTGCGCTTCAAGACCCGCCAGGTCGACGCGCTGGCCGAGGCGTTGCGCACCGAGCCGCATGGCCGGCGCATCCTGATCAGCTGGCATCACGAGGCGGTGCCGCAGCTGATCCAGGCGCTGGGCTTCGACCCGACGATCATTCCCGGCGGGCATTGGCCGGACGACATCTATGGCTGGCTGGTGGTGCTGCGCTACGACCATGCGGGACAGCCGATCCCGGCCTCGGCGCAACTGATCCGCGAGAACCTGATGCCGGACGACGCCGCCAGCCGATGAGTCGTTAGGCTCGCCGGAACACCACGCTCAAATTATTCGCCGGCATCTCGGACACCGCGGGCGGCCTGAAGCCGGCGGTCGCGGCCAGGGCGGCGACCGCCTCGAGGTCGCGCAGGCCCCAGTCCGGGTTGCGGCCGCGCAGGCTGCGGTCGAACTCCTCGTTGCTCGGCGCGGTCGGCACGCCGGCGCGGCGATAGGGGCCGTACAGGTACAGCGGCGCGCCGGGCGACAGGATCGCCGCGGCGCCGCGCATCAGCCCTTCGGTCGCGGCCCAGGGCGAGATGTGGATCATGTTGATGCACAGCACCGCATCGGCCGCCGCGATCGGCCAGGGCGGCGCCGCCGCGTCCAGCGCCAGGGGCGGGCGCAGATTGGCCAGGCCGCTCTCCGCCGCCCAGGCGGCGATGCTCTGCCGCGCCTCGGGGTTCGGGTCGGAGGGCTGGAAGGTCAGGCCCGGCAGGCCCCGGGCGAAATGCAGGATGTGCTCGCCGGAGCCGCTGGCGATCTCCAGCACCGTGCCCGCCGTGGGCAGCACGCCGCGCAGCACGGCCAGGATCGGGTCGCGGTTGCGCGCCGCCGCGGGCGCGTGCTGGCGGGGGTCGGTCACGCCAGCTTCGCGATCAGCGCCATGGCTGCGGCCGGCGCCTTCGGCTTGTGGCCGTTGATCATGTAGACGAAGACGTCCCGTGCCTTCGGCGGCTTCGCCTCGGGCGCTCCGATCGTCTTCAGGTCGTCCGGCGCGCCGCCCTGGGCCCATTGCTTCGCCCGCTTGGCCCAGCCGTCCAGCGCCTTGGCGGAATAGCCGGTCTCGATCTCCTCCGACGCCCGCTGCAGCCGTGCATAGACGAAGGGGGCGGTCACGTCGGGGATCTCCGGGAAGCCCTCCTTGTCGGTCAGCACCACGGCGACCTTGTGGGAGCGCACCAGGTCGACGAACTCCGGCACCCGGAAGCTGTCGTGCCGCACCTCGACCACATGGCGCAGGGCGTGGCCCTCGACGCTGTGCGGCAGCAGCTTCAGGAACGCCTCGAAATCCTTGGGGTCGAACTGCTTGGTCGGCAGGAACTGCCAGTTGATCGGCCCCAGCTTTTCCTTCAGCTCGGTGATGCCGCTGGTGACGAAGCGTTCGATCGACTCGCCGGCCTCGGCCAGCACGCGCCGGTTGGTGGTGAATCGGGTGCCCTTGATCGAGAAGACGAACCCCTCCGGCGTCTCCTCGCGCCAGCGGGCGAAGCTCTCCGGCTTCTGCGAGCCGTAATAGGTGCCGTTGACCTCAATCGAGGTCAGGTGCTGGCCGGCATATTCCAGCTCGCGCTTCTGGGCCAGGCCCTTGGGGTAGAAGGTCCCGCGCCAGGGCTCGAAGGTCCAGCCGCCGATGCCGACGCGAATCCCCGATGTCTGCTGTGCCGGCATTCCATCCCCCTATCCCGCGTGATCGATTCCGAGAGCGACGTTCGGCCGGGGAGGATGGCACGCCGCATCCCGCGATCCAACCCGCGGGATCGCGGGATCCGGCCGTCGACTTCGGCGCCACGCCCGGCCACACTGCGCGCCCGCCATCGCGCCGCCCGGCTGGAGACGCCCATGATTACCGTCCATCACCTCAACGATTCCCGGTCGCACCGCATCCTGTGGCTGCTGGAGGAACTCGGGCTGCCCTATGCGGTCGAGCGCTACCAGCGCGACCCACAGACCCGGCTGGCCCCGCCCGAGCTGCTGGCGGTGCATCCGCTCGGCAAGGCGCCGGTCATCGTCGACGACGGAAGGGTGATCGCCGAATCGGGCGCCATCATCGACTACATCATCCGCCGCCATGGCGGCGGCCGGCTGCAGCCGGCGCCGGACACGCCGGCCTATGACGACTATGTCCACTGGCTGCATTTCGCCGAAGGCTCGGCCATGCTGCCGCTGATGCTGGCCATCTATGCCGGCCGGCTGGGCGACGCCGCGGCGCCGGTGCGGCCGCGGATCGACAGCCAGATCGCCAGCCACCTGGCCTATGTCGACGCGGCGCTGCGCGGCCGACCCTATCTGCTCGGTGATGCGCTGACCGGGGCCGATATCCAGCTCAGCTTCATCGGCGAGGTCGCGGGTTCGACCGGCAAGCGCGTGGCCTATCCGGAGCTCGACGGCTGGAACCGGCGGATGCAGGATCGGCCGGCCTACAAGGCGGCCGTGGCCAAGGGCGGCCCCTACGCCCTGGCGCACTGAGACAATCCGACCGGGAGGATCGATCATGCCGCATGTCACCGTCGACGGATGCCGCCTGAACTACAGCCTCGACGGGCCGGCGGACGGACCGCCGCTGCTGCTGATCCACGCCGTCGGGTCGGATCACGGCATGTGGGCGCCGCAGGTCGACCGCTTCGCCAGTCGGTTCCGGGTGCTGCGCTACGACCATCGCGGCCATGGCGGCAGCGACGTGCCTGCCGGGCCGTACAGCCTCGACCGGCTCGGCCGCGATGCGGTCGGGCTGCTCGACGCGCTCGGCATCGGCCGCAGCCATGTCGTCGGCCTGTCGATGGGCGGGATGGTGGCGCTGTGGCTCGGCATCCATGCGGCGGACCGGGTGGACCGGTTGGTGCCCTGCTGCACCACCGCCTATGCCGGCGGCGGCGCGGTGTGGGACCCGCGGATCGCGGCGGTACAGGCGGGCGGCATGGCGGCGCTGGCCGATGGCGTGATCGAGCGCTGGTTCACCCCC
>NZ_JBYRFX010000219.1:0-23267 GCF_057815775.1 Inquilinus sp. | reverse complement strand
CACGGTGACCCCACCTATGTCCGGCTGGCCTATCCCGACGGCGACGTGCCGCGTGACCGCGGTGTCTGCACCGATGTGGTCATCCGCGCCTACCGCGACGCCTTCGGCCTCGACCTGCAGCGCCTGGTGCATGAGGACATGCGGGCGAACTTCTCCCGCTATCCCCAAAGCTGGGGCCTGAAGCGCCCGGACCCCAACATCGATCATCGCCGGGTGCCGAACCTGCAGGCCTTCTTCCGCCGCCTCGGCCAGGCGCTGCCGCCGGACACCAGCCTTGCGGAGCTGGCCGAGGGCGACCTGGTGACCCAGATGCTGCCGGGCAACCTGCCGCACATCGCCGTCGTCACCGGCCTTCGGGGCGCCAGCGGCGCACCTCTGGCGGTGCACAACATCGGTGGCGGTGCACGGCTGGAGGACCGGCTGGCCGACTTCCCGATCACCGGCCGCTACGCTTCCCGCCGCGCAGCTGAGGCCCCGGCGGCGTCAGCCCTTGCCCGATGCCCGGCGGATCGCGATCTCGACCGGCACATAGGCCCCATCCTCCCGTTCCAGCCGATAGGGCTTGGCCAGCCCCAGCGACGGCTGGGCCAGGAAGCGGGGCTGCGTGCCGTAATGCTTCTGCGCCGCATGGATGATGAAGGGGTGGCACAGATAGACGGTCCCGGCCTCGCCCGTCGCCGCCGCCTCGGGCCGGTCGGCGCCGACGCTGCCGACCTGCGGGCTTGCCAGGCCGGCCTCGCCCGCCGGCGCCAGGAACCGGGCCATGTCGAGATGCGACCCCACCCGCAGCCGGGTCGGCGCATCGCGCGGCCCGATGTCGGAGAACAGGAACAGCATCACCAGGCCGCGGCCGCGCGAGGAGACATTGACCCGCCAGGACGAGAAATCCTGCCGCTCCTGCGCATCGCTGTCCGGCCCGGGAAAGCTGACATCGACATGCCAGCCGGCGTCGCCGGGGTCCTTGGGATGGGGGAACCGCACCGGGAAGGTGCCGAGGTCCTGGCGCGGGACCCAACGGCCCTTGCCCACCAGCTGGTCGATGGCCGCGTGCAGGATGGCGGTGTTCGCCGCCTGCCAGAACGGCCGCTGCCCGTACCAGCCCAGCCGGACCACCGGCCGGGTCCAGGTCGCCGGGTCGTCGGGGTCGCCAGGAATATCCCGCCACAGGATGGTGCGGGCTTCCCCGGCCAATTCCCGGGAAAAGGCCCGGTCGATCCGGACGAAGCCGTCGCGGATGAACTGCTCCACCTGCGCGGCGCTCAGCGCGTGGGGATTCTCATCTGGTGTCATGAGACGTCTCCATCATCATGGCAAGGACAGGTACACGTGGCCTCCGGCGCCATCAACCGGGCCAGGGGCGCGTTGAGTCAAGGAAGCGGGACGCCCGACAGCTCGGCGCAGATCGCGACGAGGCGGTTCTGCAGCGCCGGGTCATGGGCCTGCGGGTTGGCGGCGAGCGGGCGCAGATGGAAGAAATAGCGGCCGGTCACCTTGGCCGCCGGCTCGTCGCCGGCCGCGAGCCACGCCTGGGTCAGATGCGCCTGGTCCATGTCGTCGGGCGCGCCCGGGCCGCCCATCTTCGTCGGCACCCAGCCGGGTTCGAGCGCATTCGACAGCACGTCGGGCCAGCGCCGGGCGACGGCGCAAGCCAGCATCTCATCGTGCAGCTTGCTTTCGGCATAGGCGGTCGAGCCGTTCCAGCGGCGCCGGCGCCAGAGGATGTCGTCGAGACTGGCGTCGGCGTGGTGGTGCATGCCCGAGCTCAGATAGACTAGCCGCGCCGGCTTTTCGATCAGCGCGGTCAGGATGTAGGCCGCCAGCGTGTTGATCGCGAAGACGTGCGGCAGCCCGTCGGCGGTGAGCCGATGCGACTCGCGATAGCCGACGGCGGCGTTGTGGATCACCGCGTCGAAGCGGCCGAGATCGTTCACCCGCGCCGAGACGTCCTTGGCGCCGGCGATGGTGCCGAGGTCGCCCTCGACGATCGCTTCGGCCCGGGGCAGGGCGCGGCGGGCGTCTTCGGCGCGGGCGGCGTTGCGGGCGTGCAGCACGACCTGGTGGCCCTGTCCGGCCAGCAACGCGCCGGCCATCAGGCCGAGGCCGGTGGACGACCCGGAGATGAAGCTGCGCGACATGGAGTGTCTCCTGTCTCTGATGTGACGGTCAGGCGCTGCGGCTGGCCAGCGCCAGGGCGGCGCCGAGCAGGGCACAGGCCGCGCCGAGCAGATAGACCGCAGCGTAGCCGAACTGGCCGGCGATCAGGCCGGCGGCGGGGCCGGCGACGCCCAGGGCGATGTCGAGGAAGGCGACGAAGGCCCCCATGGCGCTGCCCCGGTTCGCCGGCAGCACGCGCTTCAGGACCTCGACGCCGAGGGCCGGGAAGATCAGCCCGCAGCCGAGGCCGGTGACGAGCGCGCCGGCGAGGGCGACGATCTCGGAGGGCGCGCCCCACAGCATCGCCTGGCCGGCCGCCTCGACCACCAGCGACCACAGCGCCACGCGATAGCCGCCGATCCTGTCGGGCAGGCCCCCGAACACGACCCGCACCAGGATGAAGCCGATGCCGAACGCGGTCATGACGAGGCCGGCATGGGCCCAGCCGCGGGTCGCGAAGTAGAGCGAGGCGAAGGCGGTGAGGCCGGACAGGCCGACGCCCTGCAGCATCAGGCCGAGGCCTTCCCGCCAGATCTGGCCCACGACGCGGTGGAAGGGCAGGCGCTGGCCAGTGGGGTTGATGTAGGAGGTCGCGCCGAAGGCGACGGCCGCGGCGATCAGCGGCGCGGCGATGCAGGCGACCATGGCCGCCTCGAGCCCATAGGCCTGATACAGCGCCATGCCGATCGGGGCGCCGATGGCCAGCGCCGCGAACATGGCGATGCCGGTCCAGGACATCGACAGGCCGGCCCGCGTCGGCCCGACGGAGGCGATCGACCAGGAGACGCAGCCGGTGACGAACTGGCTTTCGCCGAAGCCGGCGGCCAGGCGGCCCGCCACGATGATGGCGAGGCTGATCGCCGGCGGCATGCCCGGCAGGGCGGCGACGAGATAGAGCAGGCCGGCAAACGCGCTGACCGCGGCGCCCTGCAGGGCCGACCGCTTGCCGCCCTGCTGGTCGGTCACCCGCCCGGCATAGCCGCGGGTCAGGATGGTCGCCAGGAACTGGATGCCGATCACCAGCCCGACGGTCAGCGTGCTGAAGCCGAGCTGGTCATGGACGAAGAGCGGCAGGATCGGCAGCGGCAGCCCGACCGCGAGATAGCCGCAGAACAGCGCGGCGATGATGCCCGGCGCCGGTCGGGCGAGATGAACCGGCGCGGCGTCGGGCTGGCCCGCGCCATGGGCAGCGAGTGCTGACATGACAGCCTCTTTTCAAGTCGAGTGGGGATCGCGGCGCCGCCCGCGCAGGCGGGCAGCGCGCAGGATCAGGCGAACAGGTCCGTCCGGTAGCCGCTGGCCTCGAGCAGATGGTCGCGTGAGGCGGTGACATCGGCCGACAGCTTCGCCAGGTCGACATCGACCAGCTTGCCGGCCCGCTTGCGGACCGCGCCGCCGACCATCACGGTGTCGACATCGGCCCGCCCGACCGCCTGTACGATGGTGCCGATCGCATTCGTCACCGGGAAGACCCCGACGCCATCGGTGCGGACCATGATGATGTCGGCCTGCTTGCCCGGGGTCAGCGTGCCGACCGCATGCTCCAGCCCGGCGGCGCGGGCGCCGTTGACGGTCGCGGCCTTCAGCACCGCATCGACCGTGATCGGCGCGGGCACATCGGCCTCGCCCCGGAACCGGCGATAACGCATGGCCGAACGCTGCTGCCCGAACAGGGCATGCATCTCGCCGAACATGTCGCTGCCGAAGGCGGTGTCGAGATCGATGCCGAGCGCCGGCGCCAGGCCATGATCGATCGCCTGCTGATAGGCGAAGCCGTCGTCGTCGAAGCCGAACAACGCGTCGGAGCGGGGATTGATCGTGACGGCGACGCCGGCATCGGCAAGCAACTTCCACGTGTCCTGGGGCAGGCGGGTGCAATGGTTGAAGATGTTGTGCCCCCCCAGCACGCCGGGTGCTGCGAATTCGGGCCCCAGCTTGGCGAGGTCGCCGATGAATTCGGTCAGGATGCGCATGTCGAGGCGGCGGGCGACCGTCCACCAGTCCAGATTGAACATGCCGAACAGGCCGACGCGAACCAGACCGCCATCGGCGTTCCAGGTGGCGGCAAGACGTTCGAGATCTGCCGGCAGATGCGCGGCCGACGCCGTCTTGTCCATGGCAGCGCCGACCATGTGCAGCGCGCGGATGCCGCTGTCATGCAGCGCGTCGAGCGCCGCGTCGGTGTGTTCGGGGCTGCGCGACGAATGGCAGGCGTCGATGATGGTGGTGATGCCGGCGTCGAGCGAGGCGACAGCGGTCAGCTTCGTGCTCAGATACATGTCGCGCGGGCGGTAGTGGGCGCCCAGCGTCTCGGCCACGACGGCGATATAGGCGAAGAGATCGTCGACATCGGGCATCAGCCGTCGCATGACGCCGAGCCAGGCGTGATGATGCGCATCGACCAGGCCCGGCATGACGATGCTGCCGGCGGCGTCGATGATCCCGGCGCCATCGGCCGGGATCTGGGCGACGACCGCGACGATGCGATCGCCTTCGACCAGCACATCACCGGTGGCGAGGTTGGGGACCGCGGCGTCCATCGTGACGACGGTGCCGCCCTTGAACAGGGTGCGGGCGTTCTGCATGCTCATGATCAATTCCATTCCGGTTGCGCGGAAGGGGGCTCCGCGTCGCAGCGTTTATCGCTCCCGGACGGTCTTGAATTAAGTGAGCTTGTGTCAGATGGTTCCTGACGAATAATCAGGAGTGGATGATGGCATTCGACGGCCGGATCCTGTCCGGCGTCAGCGTGCTGGCGGCGGTGGTCGAGGGCGGCAGCTTCGTCAAGGCGGCGGAACTGATCGGCATCACCGATTCTGGCGTCAGCCGCGCTATCAGCCGGCTGGAGGCGCGGCTCGGCGTCAGGCTGCTCGACCGCACCACGCGATCGGTGTCGCTGACCGACGAAGGGCGGCGCTTTTATGAAGAGGTGAAGCCGCACCTCAACGCGATCGAGGATGCGGCGGTGGTCGCGTCCGGCGCGGTCTCGGCGGTGCGCGGGCGCCTGAAGGTCGACATCGACCCGTTCTTCCTGCCGCTGGTGCTGGCCGGCCGGCTCGGCGCCTTCTGCGAGCACTATCCCGACCTCACCATCGAATTCGTGTCGAGCGAGCAGATCGGCGATCTCGTCTCCGAAGGCATCGATCTCGCCATCCGCTTCGGACAGCCGCGCCTGTCGACCCTGGTGTCGCGCAAGCTGATCGAGGCGCCGATCCTGACTGTGGCATCGCGCCGCTATATCGAGCGCCACGGCCGGCCCGGCCACCCGTCGGATCTGGCGCGGCACCGCTGCCTCCAGTTTCTCGATCCCTACACGGGACGGCCCTTCGACTGGGAGGTGAGCCGGGACGGGGAGACGATCGAGGTTGCGACCAGCGGCCCGCTGACCTTCACCGATCCGAAATCGATGCTGGCGGAGTGCATCGCCGGCACCGGCATCGCCCAGATCATCGGCTGGGGCGTCGGCGACCTGCTGGCCAATGGCGAGCTGGTCGATCTGTTTCCGGATTGGCATGGCGAGCGCTTCCCGCTTTTCGCCTTCCACCCGTCGCGCAGGCATCCCCCCGCCAAGGTCCGGGCCTTCGTCGATTTCTGCGTCGAGGTGATCCAGCGCCTGTAGGCCCTCGCCACAGGGGGGAAGGCAGCGGACTCCGATTGGCGCAAATGACCCTAAAGTTGGCAGTTACGACGATACCGGCTTTGATGTCCGCCGCGTAGGGTCACCCTCGTCAAACATCACCAAGACGAGGAGAACAGCCATGAAGGTTTTGGCCGTCGCATCGATCACCAAGCCGATGTCCCCGGAAGACCGGCAGCAGATCATGCCGAGCGAAGTGCCTGCCACGCTCAAGCTCTATCTCGACGGCAAGATCGAGCAGTTCTGGTTCCGCCAGGACAAGCCCGGCGTGATCTTCCTGATGGACGTCGAGTCGATCGAAGAGGCGAAGGCGACGGTGGACGCCCTGCCGCTCACATCAGGCGGGTTCGCGCAGTACGAGCTGATGCATGTCGGCCCGCTCGCCCCGCTCGGCCTGCTGATCCAGGGCAAGTAAGCACCGGCGCCGCCGCCGATGAACCCTCCGATCCTCATCGGCGGCGCCACGCGGCTTCAACAGCGGAAACGGTCCGACCAAATCTTCAAGGCATTCCAATGCTCGAACTGATCGCGTCATCGATTGAAGCCCATGGCGGCCTGGCGCGATGGGACCAGGTCCGGCAGGTCGCCGCCACCTTCATTCCCGGCGGCCTGGCCCTGCCGTTGCGAGGCCAGGGGGCCTTCACGAAGGCGCCGACCCGGGTCACCGTCGACACGCGGGCGCAGCGGGTGACGTATCGCCCCTTCCTGGCGCCCGGGCAGGTCGGCATTTACGAGCCATATCGGACAGCCGTGGAGTCCGCCGATGGCACGGTCCTGGAAGAGCTGCGGAATCCCCGCGGCTCCTTCAAGCCGGACGCGCCGTGGAGCGGTCCCCAGCTGGCGTATTTCGCCGGCTACGCCATGTGGACCTATCTCAACCTGCCGTTCGCCCTGCTGCGGGACGGTATCCGGCTTGAGGAAATCCATCCCTGGACCGAGGCCGGAGAGACCTGGCGGGCGGTGAAGGTCACCTTCCCCCTGTCCTTCGTCACCCATTCCGCCGAGCAGGTGCTGTATTTCGACGACAGGGGGCTGATCCGCCGCCACGACTACTCGGTCGACATCTCCGGCGGTGGCACAGCCGCACACTATCTCCATGATCACCAGGCGTTCGGCGGCATCGTCTTCCCCACCCGCCGCCGCATCCATCCGCGCGGGCCGGACAGGCAGCCGGACAAGGACGTGCTGATCCTGTCGGCCGATCTCAGCGACTTCACGCTGTCGGGCGCGGCGTAGCGCTCGAAGGCCTGGCGCTTCGCACGCATCATCGCAGGAGAATCCCATGTTGAACGGCTTCCACATCGGAGCCGTCACTGCGGCGGTCCTGTTTGCCGCCGCAGGCACGGCCGGCGCCCAGACGCCGCCTGCGACGCCGACCACCCGGATCCTGGCGATCGGGACCCTGGTCCCCGGCGCGGATTTGCAGGCCGCCATGCGCATCCTGCCCGGCGAGATGCGTGCGACCGCCCAGCTCTACCTCGATGGCAAGATCGACCAATGGTACTCGCTGCAGGGGCGGCCGGGCGTCGCCTTCATCCTCGACGTCACCGATCCCGATGCCGCCAAGGCCATGCTGGAGGCGCTGCCCCTGGGCCAGGCCCATCTGATGAATTTCGAGCTCACGCCTCTCGCGCCGCTCAATCCCCTGCGCCAGCTGCTGGCGCCGCCCGGCGCCCCGTAGGATCAGAGCAGGTCGGCGCGGAGATCGCGCACGCCGCGCCCCAGGCGTTGGCGCAGCAGCGTTCGCAGCGTCGCGCCGTCGACGTAGCCGACCTCGGCCGCGATGGCGTCGAGGTCGAGGCCGCTGCCATGGATCAGGGATTTCGCGCGTTCGACCCGCAGGTCCTGGAAATAGGCCAGGGGCGATTTGCCCAGCACCGCCTGGCAGCGGCGCTGCAGCGAGCGGGGACTGGTCGCCAGGGTGGCGGCGGCCTCCTGCAGCGAAAAGCCCTCGTGCAGGTGCTCGCGCGCCCAGCGCTCGAAGCGCAGGATCAGCGGGTCCGCCTGCGCCAGGTGGTTAGGAATGATGTAGGGCGCCTGCGAGGACCGGATGTCGGCCAGCAGGTAACGCGAGACGAGGCCCGCCAGCTCCGGGCTGGTCTTGCGGATCAGCCAGAGGGCCAGGTCGAGATGCCCCATCGCCGCGCCGGCCGTCACGCCGATATCCGTCGGCACCAGCATGCGGGATTCGTCGAGCTTCACGGTCGGATAGCGCTGCCGGAACAGCGGCGAGAGCCACCAGGTCGTGGTTGCCGCGCGGTGATCGAGCAGGCCGGTTTCGGCCACCAGGAAGGTCCCGATGCATGAGGCGGCGATCAGCGCGCCTTCGGCATGCCATCTGACCATCTGGGCCACGGCCTGCCGCACATCCGGCCGGGCGAGCGCCGGGACCAGCAGCTCCGGTGTCGTGGCGACCAGGGCGGGCACGACCACCCAATCCGGTTTCAACTGCGGGGTCACGGCCCGGACCGGGATGGCCAGCCCGCGGCCGGTCCGGACCTTCTTCCGCACCCCTGCGACCGACAGCTCGAAGGGCGGCTCCCGCCCCATGGCCCGGACGGAGAGATTGTTCGCGATCGTGAGCGCGTCGACCAGAACGGTGAATCCGGTGTCGAACACCTGGTCGAGAGCGAGGATCGTGATACGCATGGCGTAAATGACCTTAAACGGGACATTTACGACGATAACGTTCTTTGCGGCCGTAGGCCAGATGGATGACAGGAGACGCTGGTGGCCGCATCACGGGTTCGACCTGAAGCCGTCCTTCTATCGCCGGCGCAGCCATCCACGGACCGTCATCACCGCGTCGGCGAAAGCCTGGGGCTCCTGCTGTGGCAGATTGTGTCCTGTGTCGATCACGCGGTGTTCGTGCGGGCCCGTGAACAGGCTGGCGTGATCGGCGGTCCCGCCCGGCTTCAACGGATCGCGGGCGCCGTCGAGCGTCACCGCCGGCACCGCAATCGCCGGTTGCTGCGCCAGGCGGTCTTCCAACGCCTGCAATGCCGGCTCACCGGTTTCCAGGCCGAAGACGTGCCGGTAGCAGTGGATGACGACATCCACGAAGTCAGGATTATCGAAGGAATTAGCGGTCCGATCGAACGTGGCCTGGTCGAACTGCCAGCCGGGCGACCACTCCTCCCAGAGCAACCGGCACAGGTCGCGGCGATGCTCGGCCAGGCACTCGCGTCCGCGTTCCGTCTGGAAGAGATGCTGATACCAGCAGACACGCTCGAGCGCCGGTGTGGCGGGGTGTCGTTGCCCGCCGACATCGATGATGTCGTAGCCGGCATAGGAGACGAGGCCGCCGATCCGCTCGGGCCACAATGCCGCCGCCACGCAGGATGCGTTGCCGCCCCAGTCGAACCCGGCCACGATCGGGCTTTCCAGGTCAAGAGCGTCGGCAAGCTGGATGATGTCGCGGCCGCGCGCGGCCTGCTGCCCGCTCCGCATGATAACATCAGAGACGAAGCGGGTCGGGCCGAAGCCCCTGATATAAGGAGCGATGACCCTCGCCCCGGCCTTGGCCAGGATGGGAGCCACGTCGTCGAAGGCATGGATGTCGTATGGGAAGCCGTGCGTCAGGATCACCGGCCAGCCATCGGCGGGGCCATGGTCGACATAGGCAATCCGCAGGGTCTCGGTCTCGACGGTTCTCACCGAATGCTCCTTCATGGATCGCCATCCTCAGGGCCGCTCTTCTGAAACCTTGGCGATAAAGGCCCGCAGGTCGGCCCGCATCAGCTCCGGCTCTTCCAGAGCGGCGAAATGGCCGCCTCTCGGCATATCGGTCCAATGCACGATGTTATAGGACTTCTCCGCAAAGGAGCGCGGCGGCGGCACGAACGCGATGCGCCGCCCGTCGACGATCACCGTGCAGGCGCCGCACTGGCCATGGATGTCGTGCCCCGATCTGGTCCTGGCCGATCTTTGGCGGCCTGTCGGTGCCCGACGTCTTCACGGGCGGGTTGCCGGCCATCGGGCTTAGCGCGCGATGGCCGGGCCTGCTTGGCGGGCCGTGCGCAATGGCCAGGCGAGGCCTGGATCGCAACGACCCCTGTCCTGTGCCAATGCCCCGGGGCCGGTCCGAGTTCCTGAATCCGGCTCTCAGGCCCGTCTGGAAGGCGCCAGACCGGCCATCGAACCGGGCATCGCAAAGCGCGGTCTGGACGGCTCGCTGCGGAAGCCACCCTCCGAGGCTATGGGATGTGCGCTCCTGCCTCTGCCGGATTCCCTTGATTGACCCCAGGTGAAGGCCGTCGCCTCACGCGACGGCGGGGAAATCGATCTCGGTGTCGTTGATGCGGTTGAAAACGTTGGTGAACACGGTCGTTGCGAAGGCAAGACTGATGTCCACCAGCTGTGCATCGCTGTAACCAGCGCCTTTGATCGCCGCGAAGTCTTCAAGGCTGATGGTGCCGCCGGTCTCTGCCAGCATGCGGACGAAGCGGACCAATGCATCGCGCTTGGCATCGCCCGTGGGCTGGCCGTCGCGGATCTTCTTGAGCTCGTCGGGCTGCAGCCCCGCAAGCTTGCCGAGCATGCTGTGGGCTGCCACGCAGTAGTCGCAGCCGGCAATTTCGCTGATGACCAGCTTGATGGCTTCCTGATCGCGTCTTGTCAGCGTGCCCGAAGCGAGCACGGCATCGGCGGCAAGCACCGCCCTGAGCGCGGCAGGTCCATGCGCGCCGATGGCCGCAAAGGTGTTGGGCACACTGCCGGCGGCCTTCCTGATCTGCGCGTAAACCTCGGCTGTCGCACCGGTGGCGGTGTGCAGGGCGGGGACGGGAAGACGGGACATGACGACACTCCTCGGTTCGGGCTGGCCGGGTGGGTGGCCAGCGACGAGTGTCATTTACGCGCTCAGCATGATATCTTTAATGCCTATATGGCTCAATTATATGCTCATTCATCTCACAACACGGTGCTTGGTATGTCAACGCCTGTGGATTGGCTAAGCCGGCTCCTCGACATCATGTCCGTGCAGGGCAGGCTCGATCTGCGCTGTTTCTACGGCGCGCCGTGGCGGATCGACCAGGGGCCCGCAGAGGCCGGCGAAATCCCGTATCACGTGGTCATCAGCGGATCGGCGGCGCTCGAAGATCCGGATGGTGGTCGGCCGCTACAGCTGAAGGCGGGTGACATTCTGTTGCTGCCCGGAAATCCGCGCCACGTTTTCAACGATGGCAGCGGCGCGCCACCGATGCCGGCGAGAAATCGCGCAAGCCTCAATCTCACGATCAGCGAGAACGCAGGCACAGGCGAGCGCCTTGACATGCTCTGCGGCCACCTCGTCATCACGCGGCCGCACGACCGCTTTCTACGCGACTATCTGCCGGCCCGGCTCGTGGTGCATGCGACCGATCAAAGTGCCGCAACGGCGGGCCCTGGAACCCGAGCCCAATTGGCCGGCCTTGTATCGCTGATGCGGAGCGAGTCAGCTGCCGAGAGTCTTGGCGGCCGCGCCATGTTGAATGCGCTGTCCACGGCAATGTTCACGCTGGTCATGCGGCTTGCGAGCGAAGCGGAGGAAGCGCCGGTCGGACTTCTTGCGCTCGCCGGCCATCCCCATCTGGCGCCCGCGCTGGCGGCAATGTTCAACGAGCCGGCCCGACCGTGGTCGCTGCCGGACCTTGCGCGGCTTTGCAACATGTCGCGCGCGACGCTGGCACGCCAGTTCCGGGACAAGCTTGGACGATCGGCCAACGATCTCCTGACCGACATCCGCATGGCCCTGGCGGCGAATGAGCTGAAGAAGCCATCCATGTCCACCGGTGCCGTGGCGGACGCGGTTGGCTACCAATCCGAGGCAGCCTTCCAGCGCGCGTTCAAGAGCCACATGGGCAGAACCCCGGCCCAGTGGCGGAAGGGATAGGGAAATTTTTGGCGCCACGGCGCGCAGCACGCGTGATTTCGGGGCCCGACCAAGAAGCTCAACCCGCGCCGGCTCGCCGTCCGACTGCGGCCGGACGAACACCTGGTCGAGCACGGGAAAGGCTCCGATCCTGCCGGCCGATCTGCAGCGCATCGCTGTAGATCATGATCGGGTCGGCGGCGCGGGCGCTGCCGAAGCTCAGCGCACCGAGTCGTCCCAGCAGTGCAAACAGGCTCTGGAGCAGGCGATTGTGCGTGGTGTCACCGCCACTTCATGACGCCCTGGCCGGGCGAGGCCAGCCACAGCGCGCCGTTGGCCGCGACCCGGGCGAACAGCGCGAACGGATAGGCCAGGCCCTGGTTCTGCGCCGTCCAGGCGGAAATACCGTTGGCGCTGGTCAGCACGCCCAGGCTGGTCGTGGCATAGCCGCCGGCCTGGACCGCGCTGGAACTGCCGAGATAGACGCGGCCGGTGCCGGGATCGACCGTCACGGTCCGGGCCTGGTCATTGGCCTGCACGAGGGCCCAGCTCTGGCCGTAATCCGCCGAGCGGTACAGGCCTTTGCCGGTGCCCTTGACCGCGATCCAGACGTTGTTGTCGCGGCTGGCCAGATCCATCGGCCCGCTATAGGTCCAGACATCGTGCAGCCAGTGCTGGCCCGGGGTCCAGCCGCCGGTCATGGCGGCGGGCAGGGTCACCTGGCTCCAGGTGTTGGCGCTGCCGCCCTGCCACGAGCGATAGACGGCGCCGGCCGACAGGGCGAATACGCCGTTGGTCGCCGTGTAGTAGATCCGGAAGCAGTCGTTGTTGGGGCAGTCCAGCACCATCTGCCACGAGGCGCCGTCGTCCTCGCTCAGATACACGTCGCCGTTCACGGCCGCGTACAGCCATCGGAAGGTGGCGGGACTGTCGGGCGCCACGGCCAAGCCTTCCAGGCGGCGGATCGGGCTGGGCAGGCCCTGGGTCAGCTGCTGCCAGGTCGCGCCGCGGTTCGTGCTCTTCAGCAGGTACAGCGGTTCGCTGCAGGGGGTGCCGCAATTCTCCATATTGCCGCCCAGCTGGGCCCAGACCACGTCGGGGCGGCTCGGGTCCGCGATCACGCTCAGGCTGTTGCCGCCCTTGCCGGCCCATCCGCCGGTGTAGGACACGGCGTTGAGGCTGGCCCAGCTGCTGCCGCCGTCATCCGAGCGCCACAGGCCGAGATCCATGTAGCCGGCATAGACCAGGTTGGCATCCGCCGCGCTCGGCTCGATCACCGTCGGCACCACATTGTCGATGCCGCGCGAGCGCCACTTGCCGGCGACCGCGGTGGAGACGCTGTCGCTCCAGGTCTTGGCGCCATCGCTGCTGGCGTACAGGAACTGGTTGTTGGTCCACAGCACGGTGTTCGGGAAGGCTTTGTTGTAGCCGATGGTCTGGCCGAGGCCCTGGTAGCTGAAGCCCATGCCCCAGTCTTCATCGGCCTGGGACCAGCCGCCGCTGACGCTCAGGGTGCGCTTGGTCCAGGTCGACCCGGCGTTGCTGCTCTCCCACAGGAAGCTGCCATAGGTCCCGGCAGGGCGCAGCGCCTGGTCGTCGAGGCCGATGATCCGGACCCGGCTGGAGTTGGACGGGTCGGCCAGGATGATGCCGGACGGCGCCTGGGCGCCGGAGGCGATGAGCGTCCAGGAATATCCCGTTTCCAGCGACTTGTAGACCTGCGGCGCATTGCTGGCCGTGACCACCGTCGCATACATCAGGTTCAGGTTCTGCGGGTCCTGGCCGTAGGCGATATCGACCAGCTTGCCCTGCTGCGGGTCGAGCCGGGTGAAGCTGCCGCCGCCATCGGTGGAGAAATAGGCCTGGTAGATCACCTGGCTTTCCGGGCGGTCCGGAAAGCGCCCGCGGCCGGCGATCGCCCAGACGCCGTTGGGGTCCACCGGATGGGTGCGCAGCCCGGTGATGCGCAGCCCGGCGGGCAGGTTGGAATTCGTCACGCTCCAGGTCTGGCCCGCATCGGTGGATCGGATCATGTAGGGCTGCAGGGCATCCCATTGCGGATGCACCGCGGCGTAGACGATGTTCGGATTGGCCGACACGGCGATGGCCGCGATGTAGCCGCTGGCGTATTTCCGGCTGAAGCCGGTGCCGTTGCTGTTGCCGACGAACAGCCCGCTGTCGGTGCCGACCAGCAGCTTGCCGGCGGGGTGGGCGGCCAGCGACGAGACATGGGTGGCGGTCAGCCCCTGGGCCGATCCCACCGCGGACCAGTTGGCCCCGGCATCGGTGCTGAGAGACAGGCCGCCGAGATCGGACCCGGTGGCCCAGTAGCCCTCGGTGGTCACGACCGGCGAGTTGAAGGCACCGCCGCCGCCGGGATTGCCGGGCTTCCAGCTGAGTGCCTGCGCGTGGCTGAGCGACGGCGCAAAAAGCAGCAGCGCCGCCAGCAAGACGACCATGAATCTGTGGTTCACCGGGCCCCCCTCCGGTTGATTGTCGAACAGGCACGGACTGCGCCCCTCTGCCGGCGCCGTGCCTCCGTCCCGAACACTTCTCGCCTAAAACGGTCCCCATCCGCTCCAGCGCCGCAAAATCGATCCGGCGTCCTGGAGGCGGGAGGGCCAGACTCCCCGGCCACGAATCAGTTCCTAAAATGCCCGTACAGGCCGACACATTCCCGCGGCGCGCGCAAGATCGCATCGGCCTGACGCTGGTCGATTCATTCGGGGGGCGGGGCGTGCCGCCGGGCAAGGGTGAGGCTGAGACCCGCACCGATGGCGAGGCAGGCGGCGATGCAGAGGATCGCGACGATAAGGGCTTGGGTGATGGCCGCCGGATCGGTGCGCGCGCCGAGGACGGTGTAGAATATCCCGCCGATCACCGCGACGCTGAGCGCGGTGCCGATTTGCAGGGTCGAGCTGGCGACGCCGGCGATCATGCCGGAAAAGGCCGGCGCGACCCGGCCCGTCACCATCCGCATCAAGGTCGGCAGCGCGAGCCCTTGGCCGAGACCGATGACGAACAGGATGGCGGCAAGCGGCACGGGCGCGGGGGGCACGCCGGCCGGTACCGCCACGATGGCCCAGACCAGGCCGATGAACCCGGCGGCCTCCAGCCCCATGCCGGCCGGATTGACATAGGCGCCGAGGATGCGTTTGCAGAATGGGGTCGACAGCGGCCCCAGCAGGAGTCCCGCACCGAACGGCAGGAAGGCCAGGCCGGCGCCCAGCGCGGTCGCGTGCAGCGCCTCCTGCAGATAGATCGAGAACAGCAGGAAGAAGACTCCGACCGCGTAGAACAACAGCGCGATCAGCAGCGCGCGGCCCAGCCCCGGCGCCCGCACGGCCGCCGGATCGAGCAGGGGCGTGCCGCCCGCCAGCGCCAGCCGGGTCTCATAGCGCCAGAACAGCCATGCCAGCACCGGCACCGCCATGAGCGACAGCCAGGACCATGGCGGCCAGCCCGCCTCACGCCCCTCGATCAGCGGCACGATCAGCGCGCCCAGCGTCACCATCGACAATGCCGTGCCGCCAAGGTCCAGCCTGCGCGCGTCCTGCGCGCGCGTTTCCTTCAGCAGGGGAAGGCCGAACAGCACGACCAGGGTCGCCACCGGCACATTGACGAGGAAGATGGCCCGCCACCCCAAGCCTAGGATATCGAGCGAAATCAGGATACCGCCCAGCGCCTGGCCGACCACGGCGGCCAGGCCGAAGACCGCGCCATAGAGGCTGAGCGCGAGCGGCTTTTCGGCCTCGGGGAAGATCGCCTGCACCGAAGCGAGCGCCTGCGGCGCCATCACGGCCGCCGTCACGCCCTGCAAGGCCCGCCCGGCGATCAGCGCCCAGGGCGATCCCGCAAGGCCGCACAGCATCGATGCCGCGGCAAAGCCGATCAGCCCGATGAAAAACACCCGGCCGCGACCATAGAGATCGCCGAGGCGCCCGCCGGTGATCAGCGTCACGGCATAGAGCCCGGCATAGGAGGAAATGACGAGCTGCTCGGCGGAGGACGCGGCGCCCAGTTCCCCGCGGATCGAAGGGAGTGCGACATTGACGATGAAGAAATCAAGCGGTGGCAGGAACGCGCCGACCAGCAGGATCACGAACATGGCCCAGCGGCGCGGGTCGGGTGAGGCACCATCACCCGCCGTCACCGACCTGTCCTGGATCGGCCCAACGGCTGTCGCGTTGCCGCCGCTCAAAGGGGCGTCGCCAGGCTGCGCCGCGGCTTGACGGCCGTGACGAGATCCACGTCGGCCATCACCCGTGCCGTTTCCGGCGAGGCCAGCGCCGTTTCCATGGCTGCCTCGTCCCGGAAGACACAGGTCGCGATGGCGATCAGGCCGCCGCCATCTCCCTGCGGAAAGAAGCCGGCGAGGCGCTCGAGCCCGTATGGTCCCCAGCATTCGAGCACGAGCGGGAAATGGACGTTGATCCAATGCTCGCGATCGAAGGGCGTGTCGGCATTTCCGGCATAGGTCACATACATGGTGGTCATGGTGGGTTTCCTCGGCTCCGAGTGTCGAAATCGGTGGCGACGGATATGTCGCGCCGAGTGGATTTGGGCATTCAGATCTGTACGATAAGTGACAGTATCGAACGGTCTCCGTTCACTTTTGTGGGTCAGAACGATGGAATGGCGCGATGGAGTGGAGTGACGTCCGGATTTTTCTGGCCATAGCCCGGTCCGGCACCCTGGGCGCCGCTGCCCGCGCGCTTCATCTGAGCCATCCGACGGTCGGGCGCCGCCTTCGGGCCCTCGAACAGGCAACCGGCCATACGCTGTTCCAGAGAACGGCCGACGGTTTCATTCCGACCGAGGAGGGCAACGCCATCATCGCCATGGCGGAGCAGATGGAGGAAGGCGCCCTGGCCTTGGAACGGCGGCTCGCCGGGCAGGAGCAAAACCTTCAGGGCAGCCTGCGCATATCGTCCGCCGACTGGTTCGGCGCCTACGTCCTGCCGCCGATCATCGCCGATTTTGCGACGGCCTATCCCCTGGTCGATGTCGAGATCCTGACGGGCACCCGCCTGTTCAGCCTCGCCCAGCGGGAGGCCGACATCGCGTTCCGGATCGTCCCGTTCAACACGCCCGATGTCGTGCAGCGACGGCTGACCCGATTGGCCTATGGTGCCTATGTCGCGGCGGATTCCCCCGAGCCGGCCTATGGCGATGGAGCCGGCTTCCGGCTCATCACCCACGACACGTCGACGGGCCAGTTCCCGGATATCGCCTGGCTCGAGGAGAGCTTCCCGAACGCGAGGCCCATCCTGCGTTCGAACAATCGGAATGTGCAGGGATGCATGTGCAGATCAGGCATCGGTATCGCTGTCCTGCCACAGGTGGTCGGCAGTCAGATCGCGGGCCTGCGCCGGCTCAACCTGCCAGCGGAGCCGCCCGGCCGGGATATCTGGATGGGCTATCATCGTGATATGCGGCGTCTTCACCGTCTGCGGGCCTTCATCACCACGGTGACCGATCACCTCGCGGCCGCGCCGTCCTGACCCGGAGCACAGGGCACCGCGGCCCCGAACGCCTTATCCGCCCAAAACAATCCCCATCCGCTCCGGCGCCGCAAAATCGATCCGGCGTGCTGGGTGCGGGAGGGCCGGAATCTTCGGCCCGCGAATCAGTTCCTAAAATGCCCGTACAGGCCGACACATTCCCGCGGCGCGCGCAAGATCGCATCGGCCCGACGGCGATCGATTCATTCGGGGGCAGGCCGGTGGCCCGGCAGGCGATTGCACCGAGCTTGGAGACGGTCTGGCCTATCGCGAGCCGCGCCCCTGTGCCGCCCGGACGGAGAAATTGTTCGCGATCGTGAGCGCATCGGGCAGGACGGTGAATCCGGTGTCGAACACCTAGCCGAGTGCAAGTGCTGTGCCACGCGTGGCGTAAACGACCTCAAGCGGGCTATTTGCGACGACAGCGCCATTTGACATCGCCGGGCCAGATGGATGAGCCGAAGCGCCGGTACCTGCGTCGGGGCGATCGAGAGACGTGATGGTGAAGCGGTTGCCCACCGCGCCTCCGGCGGTGGCTTGGGAAAACGGCCTCGGATCGTGCGCACTACTTGGTGTCTTGGGTACTCCTCTTCTTCCTATTTGACATCGTCTTGGCATCCTTGCCGCGCTTAGTAAGATCGATACCGATTATCCTAATATCCTCGACACCTGGAAGCTGTGGCGCGAGAACTGTCCAATGACCTTGAAGTGCATCAACCAAAGTGTTGAAGGCTTCGACGCGCTTACCATTTGGAAGATCCCAACTAGATTTTTTGCCATGATAGACGAGAACGAATATTCCGCGGCTAGAGCGCTTATCACGCAGATAATCGCCGCAGAGCTGGATCTCGAGCCGTTCAAAAAGATGCGGCCCGGTCCATTTGTCAGCGAGCTTGAGTTCAGCCGGCACCGGGCCATCGAAACCGATGCCGTGGAAACGGAGATCGGGTCGCTTGGCGTCGGCGAGTTCCTCCTCTTGTGGAATCACAAATCGACCGCCTGAATGCTCACGGCACCAACTACCAATATATTTGCGGATCTCGGTTTCCTGATTGACCGGCTGCAGTATCGAGGCGATGCTTGAATCGCCTTCCTCAAGATCATGCTTGAGGTCGAGCAACCGGTCGATTGCGAGCTGCCAGAGGTCACGGTGGTTAGCCGGTGTGCGTTCAAGCCGGTCATTGAAATCGCGTACCTGGCGCGGTGACCAAGCTGGCGCGTCCGAATCGAGCGTCGCTTTTCCCTTGGCATGAAATACCATCCATGGCCGTGCCGCTTCGGCCGGATGAGCGCGCGCGATGTCCATCAGTGCGAGAAAGGCTTCTTTGCCTGGTGTTTCTCGAATGAAAGAGATTAGTGTATTGCGCGATTCTTGTGCATTATCGCGCAATACGGGTGAGTATGCGCCCGTACCGGCACGATTGATATCATCATTCTCCCATATATAATTGAGCATCAAAAGATAAAGTTCCTTCATATACTTTATCGTTCGATAAGATTGGCGCGTGCTGCGGCTTCCTCGGTGACCGCCAACTAGCTCAGTGATAAAGCGCATCGCGAATAGGGTCTTGTCGTCGCCCTCGCCAATTTCGGCAAGCCTTGCCGTCAGCGCCGGAATGGCGATCGCGGGATCGACGCCAACCCATGTCGCGAACCACATCGGTGCGGTAATATAATTCTTGGTTGCCTTCGCCTTTTGTCCGGAGATCCTCGCAATAGTCGTGTCGTCGAGCGTTGAGCCTTGTATAATATTAAGAATGTGGCGCAAATTGGCTGCATTTTTTGGTGATTTGCGCAATCGAGCGACGATTAGTGTGGCGAGCCGGTCCCACATCCAGTCGCCGTTCCAACTTACATCATAGAGAATATAGTGCTTTTCATTGTCGGGGGCTTCTGTGGCGATTTCATATTCGATCTCCGAAATCACGATATTGATGACGGACTGAGGGTAAGCTGCATAAAGACGTGGTAGCCAGCTGGGAAAACCGTTCAATTCGTGGAGCGCGTAGCGGGTCGCGGTCTCTGCGTCTACCTCTGAGATCCTTTCGAGCCAGCGGGGCTCCTCCTGTGCTTCTATCGACAAGCCCGTCAGCCCGAAGATAGCGTCGAATGGGGTGGTATTGGCCTCAGCACCTTCCGAGAGCAACTGCGGACGATGGTTGCGCCAAAATGCAACCGCACCATCGCGAAACGCCCGCGCGATCCGCTCGCCGAATTCCGGGATAAGCGAGCGCCAATTTCCCTCAGTCCATTTATCTCCATCATCGGCACTCTCGCGCATTCGCTCATGTAGATATTGTTGGGCGAGAACGATGACGCCGGGCCTATCCGGATTGCATAGCGATTCGAGGTTTGCATCGAGGTGCTGTTTCCACTCGCTTCTGTTCGCTTCCCGGGTTGCTGCATTCCGTGCTGCCCGCTTCTTCCAGCCCGCCTCTTCTCGCCTCCAGATCTGGCGACGCTTAGCTGGGGGGCGTAAAAAGGCGGCAATCGATGCTTCGAGCTCAGGTTGCCCTCTGACTATACGCTTCAATCGCGTGAGCCACGCTGTTGGGCGGCCACTCTCTCGATAAATTGTAAACGCTAAGGCAAGTGCGATTAGTTTATCATCAGGTAACGGCCGAATGATGATGTCATCGCAGATGATGTCAAAGCTATCCGCGCGGAAACTCCAGAAGTGGCCGAAGGCGCCAACCTGCCAAAAATCGGCGAGATGCCCACGTTCCTCAGCCTCTTGGAAGGCGCGCGTCTCGGAGACGTCCAGCCAGAACAATGCGTGATTTAGTGCTGGCCACTCGGCGATGTGCCTCGGCAGATCGCCTTTTAAGTCACGGAATTCATGGTCTCCGAAATTCTCGGCGATCGGCAGCTTACGCAAGACCGATAGTGCTGCAAGATTGAGTGCACTCGGGTCTTGAGCTTCAATGAGGCGAGAGAGGGATTGCGCCGCAGCATGAGCCAACCAGCCGTACCGCTTCGAGATATCGCAGTAGCGCCGCTCGATGACGGGCGGTCTGCCCAATAGAGTGTGGAGCCCAGTGATCAGTCCAGGCAGAAAACGTAATGGCCAACCGGAGACGAGTTGGGACAAGGTGTCTGCAAGCCTGTCACCTGCGAACCGCGTCCTCGGCGAGCTGCGTCCAAGTGCCTCGATCAACCACGCGATCGCTTCGTCGTTCTGGGGGAGAACCGAGATCAATTCTGCCAGCCAATCACGGTCAAGTGTTCCTTCCTCGGCAAGGAAAGCCTGTCGTATCTCTGCCTGATCTATAGCCGAACCAACCGCGGCGAGGGCTCGAAACGCGGCAATTCTTGTATATTTGCTACGTGAAAGAAGTGCAAAGCGCTTGGCGTCGTCGGCAGCTCCAGCGATTTCACCCTGCCAGACCATACGCAGCAAGAACCAAGCAATGTCGTCGTCTTCACCGTATTGGGCGAGTAGCTCCTTTATATCGCCCGTGAGGTCAATATTCGCGAAGCGCTGGACAGCGGCATAATCGGTGAGTGATCGGCCATGCGCCGGCTGTGCTAGCTGTTCGCAAGCCTGCCGCAGAATGGCGCTTCGTGTCTCGCGCGGCAGCTGACTTGGATCACCGCCTTCGAAGATAATTTCGGGTGCGACACCGCAGACGCGAGTGAGGATGCGCTTATCAAGAATTGCGAGCCAGGGGAGCACGGGCCGCATCGTGGGGACGATCACTTCGATGTCATATTGCGACTGAAAGAACAGCCCCTCAATCCGGGCGCGCGAGCCTTCGTCGACGATCAGCGCATGCAACCATTCGGCAGTCAGATATTCGCGCACGGACCGGTGATGGAAGCGAACGGTGCCATAGATACCCTCATCGAAAATCGGCCGGCTAAGCAGGATTGAGCACTCGATGTCGTCCCAGTCGGTAAGCACCTCCCGGACCGGGATGCCCTTGGAGTTTTCCGAACCGTCAGGTACGCGGATTGCCGATTCTTGACCGAGCGTAGTTGCTGCGGCAACCAAGCGTGCGCCTAAGCGCAGCTTCTCAAGTGTGATCGGTCGTGCTTCCGAGCGATCTTGATCGCGTTCTTCCAGGCGCCGAGCGATGCTGCTCTGCATAAGTTCGAAACGAGAGCCGATCCGCTGATGCTCATTCCAAAAATCAATGAGTTCGGACAAATCCTGCGGGCGGGTTGTCAGTGACCAAGCATCCTTGCGGTCCACTGCGTCACGGAAGGAGCTGAGATCCTGGACTTTCTTGCCGCGCAGAAAGGCATCGATTTGGGTGCCATAAAGATCATCAAGTGCGACGATTCTAAATGGATCCGTCAACCGGATTCCAGCATCCGCTTTCTTCCTGGCAACACCCTGCAGTTCGTTTGCAGAGGTGTCGTCGGTGGCGGCCATCTCAATGGGCCGATAAGGAAATGCTGTCCGGCATAGCAACAAATCGGTCTTGGGCCGCCAGGCCGTCGTTCGACCGGTGATGACTATATGGGCCCGCTGGAGCACCGGCGAAAGTAACCGGCCTAGCTTTCTAATCGCACGCTCGAAATCCTTGGGATCTCGCAGGCGGGCTTCGTCAACTGAATCGAGAAATAGCCAGCCTTCCTCACCAGACGAAACCCAAGTACCGAACTCCTCGAAATTGCCTTCTTCAAAGGAATCCTCGAAATCCTGACAGACATGTTCTATCCTTAAAAAGAAGGCGGGAATGCCATCTTGTCGAAGTTTTTTGGCCATGTTGCGGATTTCTACCGTCTTGCCCGATCCTGCCTCAGACAGCAAGATGACGCGGTATTCGTTTGTCAGATTGTTCCAGCGCAGAGAGTCGCGCCGGCCCAGTAGTCGAGCTAGGTCGACATCGTCGTCTGCCCCCGCTTCGATTACAAGTTCATGAAAAGTTCGATCGAGAGGAATGAATTCATCGAGAAAGCCAGTGGCAGCCATTTGACTTCAAAACCAAGGTCAGAGGATCGCTCGGCGAGATGACGCCGAAAATGTCTGATTTTGCCGTCGTTATTCAAGAGCGTCCATCGCAAATCGGCTTGGCCGAATCGTGCGAGATCGCCGCCACAAATCGTTCATGACGCATTCGGTTCCAGAGGGTGGAACGAATCGACCCTCGGCAGCGTCGGGCTGTGGGTTCGACGGCCTCAGCGGAGGATTGTCCGTTCTCGAGAAGCCAGCGAGTCTGCAAAGGACGGGTCTGCTGCTCGGGTGCCGGGCCGACCTTCCGCACAGGATCGAAAGCTGACCCGATCCGGCCGCGCCCCTACGCCGCCCGCACATAATGGTTGCCGCCGACCTGGCGGATGCCGCCGGTGAGGCGGGCCGCGTCGCGGGCCTGGGCCACAAGGCTGGCGTCGAGGCGCGAGGCGTCGCCCTGGAACGGCCGTTCCGGGTCCGGCACCGCCGACAGCAGCAGGCGGGTGTAGGGGTGCTGCGGCGCGTCGACCACCGCGCCGGTGTCGCCCCATTCGACGATGCGGCCGGCATACATCACCGCGATCTCTTCGGCGACATAGCGCGCCGTGGCGATGTCGTGGGTGATGTACAGGAAGGCCATGCCGCGCTCCCGCTTCATCCGCTCCAGCAGGTTCAGCACGCCGAGCCGGATCGAGACGTCGAGCATCGAGGTCGGCTCGTCCGCCAGCACCACCTCGGCGCCGACCGCCAGCGTCCGGGCGATGTTGACGCGCTGGCGCTGGCCGCCGGACAGCTGGTGCGGGTATTTCGGCGCCGTCGCCTGCGGGTCCAGCTCCACCGCCGCCAGCAGCTCCATCACCCGCACGCGCAGCGCCCGGCGGTCGGCCAGGCCGGCATGCAGGGCCAGGGGGCGGGCGATGTGATGGAAGATGGTGTGGGTCGGGTTCAGCGACCCGAACGGGTCCTGGAACACCATCTGCACCGCGCGGCGATAGGCCAGCAGCTCCGCAGTGCCATCGAGTTTGGCGACGTCGCGGCCCTTGAAGAGCACGCGGCCGGCGCTGGGCTTGTGCTGCAGCATCAGGATGCGGGCGCAGGTGGTCTTGCCGCTGCCGGATTCGCCGACCAGCGCCAGGGCGCGCCCGGCATGCAGCTCGATCGACACGTCGTCCAGCGCCTGGACCGAGCCGAAGCTCTTGCCGACGCGGTCGAGGACGAGGA
>NZ_JBYRFX010000218.1:0-2210 GCF_057815775.1 Inquilinus sp. | reverse complement strand
CCCGAGCCGCCCGCCGCGGCCGGCCTGAGCACCGCGGCCGACATCGCGGCGCTGGTCGCATCGGACCACCGCGACCCCTTTGGCGTGCTCGGCCCCCACCCCATCGCAGGCGGCACGGTCATCCGCTGCTTCCGGCCCGATGCCGTGGCGATCGACGCCATCGATCCGGACAGCGGGGCTGTCCTGGCCAAACTCGACCGGCGCCATCCCGACGGCGTGTTCGACGGCCGCGTCGACGCCCCCTTCCCCGCCCGCTACCGGCTGCGGGTCGATTACGGGCCGGCCGGCGGTGTCTGGGAGATCGATGACCCCTACCGCTTTCCGTCCAGCTTCGGCGAACTCGACCTGTACCTGCTTGGCGAAGGCACGCATCTCGAACTCTACGAACGGCTCGGCGCCCATCCACGGGTGCTGGACGGGGTCGACGGCACTGTCTTCGCCGTCTGGGCCCCCAACGCCCGCCGCGTCGCCGTGGTCGGCGATTTCAACAATTGGGACGGCCGGCTGCACTCGATGCGGCTGCATCCCGGCATCGGGGTGTGGGAGATCTTCCTGCCCGGCATCGGCCCCGGCGCCGCGTACAAGTTCGAGATCCGCGGGCCGGACGGCGCCCTGCAGCCGCTGAAGACCGACCCCTTCGCCTTCCGCGCCGAACATCCGCCCAAGACCGCCTCGATCGTGCATGGCCTGCCGGCCGCCGACTGGGACGATGCCGAATGGATGGCCGCGCGGGCGGCGGCGCAGCGGCGCGACGCCGCGATCAGCATCTATGAGGTCCATCCCGGCTCCTGGCGCCGGGTGCCGGAAGAGGGTGGCCGCCCGCTGTCGTGGCGCGAGCTGGGCGACCAGCTGATCCCCTATGCCACCGGGCTGGGCTTCACCCATCTCGAGCTGATGCCGATCAGCGAATTCCCGTTCGACGGATCCTGGGGCTACCAGCCGATCGGCCTCTACGCCCCGACCAGCCGCTTCGGCCCGCCGGAGGATTTCGCCGCCTTCGTCGACCGCTGCCACCGCGCCGGGCTGGGCGTGCTGCTGGACTGGGTGCCGGGGCATTTCCCGACCGACCAGCATGGCTTGGCCCGTTTCGACGGCACCGCCCTCTACGAGCATGCCGATCCGCGCCAGGGCATGCACCAGGATTGGGGCACGCTGATCTACAATTACGGCCGGGCGGAGGTGCGCAACTTCCTGCTCGGCAACGCGCTGTACTGGCTCGACCGCTTCCATCTCGATGGGCTGCGGGTCGATGCCGTCGCCTCGATGCTGTATCTCGACTACAGCCGCAAGGCCGGGGAATGGGTGCCGAATCGCTTCGGCGGGCGCGAGAACCTGGAGGCGGTGGACTTCCTGCGCCAGACCAATGTCGAGGTGTTCGGCCGGCATGAGGGAGTGACCACGGTGGCCGAGGAATCGACCGCCTGGCCGGCCGTGTCGCGCCCGGCCCATCTCGGCGGGCTCGGCTTCGGCTACAAGTGGAACATGGGGTGGATGAACGACACCCTGCGCTACATGCAGAAGGACCCGATCCACCGGACCTGGCACCATTCCGATCTGACCTTCGGCCTGCTCTACGCCTTCAGCGAGAATTTCGTGCTGCCGCTGAGCCATGACGAGGTGGTGCATGGCAAGGGCTCGATGCTGGGCAAGATGCCGGGCGACGACTGGCAGAAATTCGCCAATCTGCGCGCCTTCTACGGCTTCATGTGGGCCCATCCCGGCAAAAAGCTGCTGTTCATGGGCGGGGAGTTCGCCCAGCGCGCCGAGTGGGGCCACGACAGCAGCCTGGACTGGCACCTGCTCGACACCGAGCGGCATGCCGGGGTGCAGCGGCTGATCAGCGACCTCAACCGGGTCTATCGCGATGTGCCGGCGATGCATGTGCGCGACTGCGAGCCGGAAGGCTTCGCCTGGATCGACGCCAGCAACAGCGCGGATTCGATCCTGGCGTGGCTGCGCCTTGGCCATGACGGCGACCGGCCGGTGCTGGCGGTCTCGAACTTCACCCCGGTGCCGCACCAGGGCTATCGCATCGGCGTGCCGCATGGCGGCCGCTGGATCGAGCGGGTGAACACCGACGCCGCCGGCTATGGCGGCTCCGGCCTCGGCAATTTCGGCGGGGTGGAGGCCGAGGCCTCACCCTGGCACGGCCGGCCCTATTCGGTGCTGCTGACCCTGCCACCGCTGGCGACGATGCTGTTCGAATGGGC